>JAISUI010000018.1 GCA_031272155.1 Tannerella sp.
TAAACCTTATGCCTCTGAAAGTTACGACAGAGACCGATATTGTGCGCCTGCTAAGCAATTCGCCCCTGCAGGTGGAACTCGATTTTATGAAGATTAAGGCGCATCAGCCCAAGCATACCCCGATAGAGCACATGATGCAGTTCTACAAGGACTTCGACGCTATGAGCAGGGAATACTACGACGGTTTCATCATAACAGGCGCTCCGGTAGAGCAACTGCCCTTTGAATCGGTTACTTACTGGGATGAACTGTGTGAAATCTTTGAATGGAGCCGCACACACGTTACTTCCACATTATTTATATGCTGGGCAGCGCAAGCCGGGCTGTATCACTTCTACGGCATCCCCAAACACCCTTTGAGCGCTAAGAAGTTCGGCGTCTTCAAGCACCGGATGAACGACCCGTACCAGCCTATATTCAGAGGCTTCGACGACGAGTTTTTCGTCCCTCACAGCCGCCATACCGAGATACGGCGCGAAGACGTACTGAAGGTGCCCGAACTGAAACTCCTCTCCGAGAGCCGCAACGCCGGCGTGTATATGATTATGGCGCGCGGCGGCAGGGAGTTCTTTATCACCGGTCATTCGGAATACTCGCCCAATACGCTTAACGATGAATATATCAGGGATTTACGTAAGGGCTTGCCTATCAACGTGCCCGAAAACTATTATCAGGACGACGACCCGTCGAACCCGCCGATAGTGCGTTGGCGCGGTCATGCTAACTTGCTGTTTACTAACTGGTTAAACTATTACGTCTATCAGGAAACGCCTTATAACATCGAAGAAATCAAGAATCTTGGCAGTCTATGACCGTGCGTGCGATAGAATTGGTTTCGCCGGCCCGCGACCTTGAATGTGGTATAGAGGCGGTGAAGCACGGGGCTGATGCGGTGTATATCGGCGCCCCGAAGTTCAGCGCCCGCGCTGCAGCAGGTAACTCAATAGACGAGATACGCCAACTGTGCGATTTCGCACATGTATTTAATGTGCGCGTTTATGCAGCGTTGAACACAATACTCACCGACGACGAACTAATTGAAGCTGAGCGACTTGCGTGGCGTCTCTATGACGCGGGCGTAGATGCGCTTATCATTCAGGATTTCGGATTGACGCAGATGTCGCTACCGCCCTTGCCGCTACATGCCAGTACGCAGATGGATAACCGCACGCCCGAAAAGGTGCGCTTGCTACAGGAATTGGGCTTCCGGCAGGCAGTGCTTGCCCGCGAATTGTCGCTCGGCGAAATAGCAGAAGTCTCTGCCGCCGCGCCGGATATAACGCTCGAAGCCTTTGTACATGGCTCATTATGCGTCAGTTACAGCGGTCGCTGCTATTTGAGCGCAGCAATGACGGGACGTAGCGCCAACCGCGGCGAGTGCGCCCAGTGTTGCCGTCTGCCTTATACGCTGCTCGACGCCGACGGCAAAGTTATCATCGCCAACAAACATCTGCTCTCGCTCAAAGACCTTAACCGCAGCGACGCGCTCGAAGCGATGATGGCAGCGGGAGTGTCGTCGTTCAAGATTGAAGGCAGACTCAAGGATGTGTCTTATGTGAAGAACATCACGGCGTACTATCGGCAGCGCTTGGACGCTGTTTTCGCTCGCAATACCGCATACAGGCGCTCGTCGGCGGGTTATTCCTCATACACCTTTATCCCCGCCCCCGAAAAGAGTTTCAATCGCGGCTTTACCGATTACTTCCTGCAACGGCGCGCAGATGAAATCACCTCTTTTGATACCCCGAAATCTATTGGCGAATATGTCGGCGTGGTCGAAGAGGTACGCGCAAATTGGGCGTCATTGCGAGGCACGAAGCAATCTCCCGACCCTAAACCTAACAGGTCTCAAAGACCTGTTAGGTTTGAACCGCGTCCCACAAAACCTAACAGGTTTCAAAAACCTGTTAGGTTTGAACAGAGCACTCCCGACGTCGTTGCCGGCGACGGCATAGTCTTCCTCAACGAAAGCGGCGAACTGGAAGGTTTCCGTGTTAACAGGGTCGAAGGCGAGCGCATCTACCCCTACAAAATGCCTGCCATCAAGCCCGGTACTACATTATACCGCAACCATTCCCACGCTTTCGAGACCCTGCTCTCGAAACCATCGGCAGAGCGCAGACTCCGTGTTAAGATGGAATTTTACGACACATCGTTCGGATTTGCCCTGGCTGCAACGGACGAAACGGGAGCACGCGCCGTCATTGCCTTCCCGTTGGTCAAAGAACCGGCGCGAACCGCCCCGGGGGAAAATATCCGCCGGCAACTCTCCAAACTTGGCAACACGCCGTTTGAGACTGATGAAATCGTTATCCGTATGCAGCAATCGTGGTTTGTGCCGTCATCTGTGTTATCGGAGATGCGACGGGAAGTGATCTCCCGACTGTTGTCCCTGCATAAAATCCGTTACTGCCGACCGATCGTATCGTATCCCGCGAATCCACCGGCATATCCGGAAAAACGTCTCGATTATACCGCTAACATCCACAACTGTAAAGCCAAAGCCTTTTACGAAAAACTCGGCGCAGGTCACACAGAGCCGTCGTTCGAGCAACGCCGGCCGAAACAGGCAATACTGATGGTCACCAAACACTGCCTGAAATACAGTTTCGGTTATTGCCCCAAACATCCAAAAAATAATAACCCATGGAAAGAACCTTTCCGGCTGATATACAGAGACAAATACTACACAATTAATTTCGATTGCAAAAATTGCCTGATGACAGTAAGCCAGTAAAGCCCTGCCCTACCCCCCCATATAATGTTGAGTTGCCCATAGACGTTTTAAGAGAAAAAAATCAACATAAAAGCCGCTTATGGGATAATTTCCACCTCGTCCAATGCGGACAAATAAGAGGATTCTTTAGTGCCACTCAAATTGACGACTATCAATTCTTTGCCCGGAACCAGTCGGAGCTATCACTGAGGCAGTTATTGTCTCCACTTTATTCATCATTAATTCAATAAGTTATTTACCAATATCCGATACAATATGATCTTTTAATTTCACCATTACAATAATGGGGTCATCAAAAGCCGTTATTTCCCCGATGCCATCAACAAAAACTTTTTTCGTATCGTTATCAAAATAAAATTCAGGCCATACGATATATACAAGATAATTTTCATACATGGCCTCGCGTACACAATCATAAAAATAAGACCCGACATACACATTATCCGGAAAATCCGTCAGGTCATTTTTGAACCTTTTGGTATGATATACCTTGTTGCTGTTCTTTATCTTTACGTATTGACGGAGATCTGTTTCCCTGTAAAACCGTTCTTCTTTATCCTGTTTGAAATAATACATAAACGACATAATGCTGGCATTGTTTACGGTGAGCACGGGGAAAGTGGCCAAGTCGTTTGCATTTTTAATATAGGAAAACTGCTTTTCTATAGGTTCCAATCCTATCGAATTATTGATGCCGTATTTCCCGAAATCAACGGCATAAACAGGATATGCCTCTCCTCCCTCAAGCCGGTAAAATGTATTATCATACATCAAAGAAACAAAAAGTTCATTCTTTTCATTTTTTGTAAAGCTCTCAGCATTAACCGAAAATGAAGAATGTCCGGTGTCAATCGTTTTGTCAAACAGCACTTTCCCATTATTCCGGTCATCATATACAATTATTCCGCCAATTGTTTTTTTGCCGTTGACTATATTATCCAGTTGCTGTATCGCAAAATAGTAAAAGCCATTATGCCTTCTACATGTATTAAAATTTACGTCGGGAAACGGATGGGTTTCCATCAGTTCAAAATTGATATTGGAATATTTCAATACGGTAGGTTTCGGGCTTATATAGTTCACTATTTCAATATATTCTTCGTTGTCATCTATAAAAACAGGTCCTATGTGGAGATATTCATCCGGCCCCTGTCCTCTTTTATTGAGTTTTGCAACGAATTTTCCGGTTTTATCAAAGACAAAAATCATTTGTTGAGCAATATCAAACGCATAAATATATTTAGGCCTAATGATGAGTTCTCTGATTCTGCCTATGATATCTCCCGAATCCGGTTGCAGTTTGATACATATTACAGAATCCGCTATTTCGGACAATATTGATGTAGTCGGCGGCTTCATACGGGTTTATATTGATAACTTCCACGGAACCATCACGGACTGCCCTCTTCTCGTGGCAACCACAGAAAAAGAACAGCAATAATACTAAAATACAGGTTTTCTTAAACATAACTGCTAAATTTATTTTCATTAAACTAAAACTTTAATTTTAAAATGACTTATCGGTGCAAAGATACGCACTTTTTCCATTAACGCGAACTTAATTTAAATTATACGCCATAATACTCCACCCCTTTTCGGAATTTTTTGTCGCCGCATATAATCTATTCAATTTTTCACTGACCGCAATATAATATGCCTCATTTGTCAACTTATACTTTCTTACAGGATTGCCATTCCAGTCAAAGACATATACCATATCCGAACTGTATGTTGACAATTGGCCACTGTTTTCTATCTTTTTATCTGCGCCAATGCCGCTTTACTCCCCCGCCTCTTTTGAGCGGGGATTTTCCCGCGCGAACCGATCCGTTTTCCCTGCCTGTCGAGCAGGTGGAAGCGACAGTCGCCCGTATAGTCGGGCACTGCGAAGCCATCGCCGGTAAGGCAAAAGTCCATCGCCCGCACAATTAGCGGGTCAATGGCAATTTCTTCCATCCGTTCGGCCTTTCGTTCGGCCGCCGAGATGCGCCATCGCGTGATTTGCTGCCGGTTGGCGTCAAGTATCCACAATGAATCAGGGCTGACGAAATGAAACGTTATGCCCAGCAGCAGTTCTTCCGGCCCTTCGCCCCGCCTGCCGAAGGAAACAATATGGTTTCCTCCGGGGCAGGTGAAAGCGTGAAAGAAATGATCCGCCGGATGCAGATCCATCACGACCGCTACGCCACCGCGCACCGCAATGCGGTACGGATAGCGCAACAGGGCGGTGTCCAAGGGAATGGTTTCGGCCGAAAGCGACGATTCTGCGGGAAACCGCCCGTAGCTAACCGCAAGTTTTCCTTCTCTGTTTCCACAAGCGGAAAGCAACAGGCAGGTAAACGCCATGCTGCAGAATAGAAACTTCTTACGGTTCATAATAGAGTATTTGTTCGACCATATACCCATAACAATTAACAGTTCCTGTTCCAAAGCAAAATACATTTTGGTTCGGAGGATTTTCATCCTCTGCCAAGGCTTCGATATTGTCGAGCGCAAGCTGCGACAGTTTTTCTTCGGCATTCTTGCCGGTCTTCACTTGCAGGACGCTGATTGCTGTAAGCATCGCTCCCGCCATCAAAATTAAATACTTTTTCATAGTTCAATTTATTAAAAATGTTATACTTTTTTTGAGGCGGCAAAAATAGCATTATTTTCCAAAACAGACGCTAAAAATGCAGTGACATTTCAGTGACATTTTTGTGACATCATTATTGACATCTGGCTAACAGTATTTTATAATTTTGGGGCGGCAATCGTTTTGGGCTTTCCCGAAAAAACATTACCTTTGCGGAAAAACTCAAAACATGTACAGAAAAAGCATATTATTTTTCATCCCGGTAACATTATTATATATATGTTTACTGAAAGTGATGTACGGCGATGAAAAAAGGCGTAGAGACAACCTGTGCGACCATTTGTTCGGCGAAGCGGTTGCCACCGAACTGGAACTGCGGGGAAAAAAATATCCAAGATTTTCCTTTCATCCGCCATCTTCATCGTCCGATTCAATCTGGCGTCCGATAATAAAATTATCTGATGCAGGAAGGGATACGTTGCCGGAAGAACGTACGAATTCGCTACGTGAATTGTCGAAAAAAGAGCTCGAGGACAGAACAATGCAAACATTTCTTTTAGATAAGGGAGATACGGTCAGGGCTTTGGTATTGGACAGCCTGTATTGTGAGTCGCTTGCAGCGCATGGCCTCCATGTTAGCACGGCCATCGGCGATAAACCCCTCAAATTTTCGCATCATTCCCAAATCGTAACCGGATTGAAAAACGAAATTAGTTTGGATGGATATGCACAATACGGATGGTGGGACATCGTCCGGTTTATCCGGGTTAAAACAGGGCTGTTGACGGTAGGCTGGCTTCTGGCAACAGGCTTGCCGCTTCTCTTTCTATTCAGGAAAAAACGGGCTGCTGCAGAAGAAAAACCGGCGGATGATTCCTACCGGATAAAGGCTGCCATTCAAGTGTATCCATCTAAAAACACACTGATTTACAGGCGGAAAGAATATCACTTGAAGCCTACCGTCATGAAATTGTTTGATATCATCTGTAATGCCAATGGTCTGTCTATCAGCATGGATGATATGATAATGAAGATGCACGGAAAAGTAGAGCAGGGAGGGCGTAATCGTATTCGCCAAACTGTTATACGTTTAAGGAAACAACTTGAAGATATTCCCCTTCAAATAAAATTCACCAACAACATATACCGGCTATTCTATAAAGACGATCCGGTTGATTCCATAGACCCAAATATAGACGGAGATAGTGCAAATTCAAATATTTCCCGTACATTTGCAGCCATAAAAGAACAGTTACGGAAAATAGAATACAAATGGCAAAGAATAAAAAACGATCGGGTGACAGCCTGATGGAAGATATGCTGGAGTCCGCCAATTCCTTTTTTTCCAATGAGCGGATACGGTTCATCGGCGGCGCGGTCTTGCTGTGCGTTGTGATTTATCTCGGCGTTTCGTGCATTTCATACCTTTTTACGGGAAGCGCCGACCAGAGCGACCTTGAGAATCTCCCTTCCCGCGAATTAAGCGGCCGGATAGAGAACTGGTGCGGCGTATGGGGCGCTCGTGTGAGCGATTGGATCATGGACAGGTGGTTTGGGATCCCGTCTTTTTTCCTGTTGTATTTTTTCGGGTCGCTGAGCGCCCGGATGATGGGCATATACACAAAGATGTCGTTGCTCAAGAGGTGCCTGATGAGTACGGGGGCGATGTTGTGGCTGTCCGTTTTTCTATCGTTTCTTGACATTGGAGATACATTTTTCCATTATGGCGGCAGGTGCGGCGATGCGCTGACCGGCATGTTGTCCAATAACATCGGCACGCCGGGGCTTCTCCTTGTCCTGATTGCAGGACTGATCATTCTTGCCATTTGCTTGAGCAAACGGATGGTGGCGTGGTTGCAGCATCTTTTTTCGTTCGCGTGGTTGCGTCCGCACCTGAAACCGAACTTACCGCGGTGGTCGTTCCGCCGTCGCCCGCAGCCGGCAGAGCCAAAAGAAACAGAGGCGACAGAGATTAAAGACGACGCGAAAACGCCCGACCGGGGGACTACTCTCGTCACTTCCGTGAAAGTTGATGAGGATTCGGAGATTACGTTTACGGTAGAAAAGCCCGTGGAAGAGGACGATGATCATTCTTACGACATCTCGTCCTTAGGCGTTTATGACCCGCGATTGGACTTGTCCAACTATCGTTTCCCGACGCTTGACCTGCTCAAAAAATACACCTTGAGCGAAACGCCTGTGGATATGGAAGAACAGACCGAAAACCAGCGGAATATAAAACGCACGCTGGAAAGTTTCGGGGTCAGCATTTCATCCATAAAAGCGACGGTAGGCCCTACGCTGACACTCTACGAGGTGGTGCCTGTGGAAGGCATACGCATATCCAAGATTCGCAATCTGGAGGATGATATAGCGCTGAATCTCTCCGCATTGGGCATCCGTATCATCGCCCCGATGCCGGGCAAGGGGACGATCGGCATTGAGGTGCCCAACAAAGCGCCCCAAATCGTTTCGATGCACTCGGTGATCGCCTCCCGCCGGTTTATTGAAAACGAAGGAAAATACGACCTGCCTGTCGCCCTGGGACGTACCATTACCAACGAAGTGTTTATGTTCGACCTCTGCAAAGCGCCCCACTTGCTGATGGCCGGCGCTACGGGACAGGGTAAATCCGTAGGACTGAACGCCATAATCACCTCGCTGCTCTACAAAAAACATCCCGCCGAACTGAAATTTGTACTGATAGACCCTAAAGTGGTGGAATTTAGCATTTATGAAAATATTGAACATCATTACCTTGCCAAACTTCCCGACGAAAAGAAAGCGATCATCACGGACGTAACAAGGGTGGTCTATACGCTCAACTCGCTGTGTCGCGAAATGGACGACCGTTACGAACTGTTGGCCAAGGCGCAGGTGCGCAATATCAAGGACTATAATGAGAAATTCATCAACCGCCGGCTGAATCCGGAAAAAGGACACAAGTTCATGCCTTATATCGTCGTGATTATTGACGAGTTTGGCGACCTGATTATAACGGCGGGAAAGGAAATAGAACGCCCCATCACCCGGATTGCCCAGAAGGCGCGGGCTATTGGGATTCACATGATTATCGCTACCCAGCGGCCAACAACGAATATCATTACGGGAACAATCAAGGCTAATTTCCCCGTACGGGTGGCATTCCGCGTCACTTCGATGGTGGACTCGCGTACGATCTTAGATACGCCGGGCGCAAACCAGCTTATCGGGCGCGGCGATTTGCTCTATTCGCTGGGAAGTGAGATTACGCGGGTGCAATGCGCTTTTGTGGATACGCCCGAAGTGGAAAATATCAGTACGTTTATCAGCGAACAGCAAGGCTACGGGACGGCATTCCTGCTGCCTGAGTATGTGGCTGATGAAGAAGGCGGACAGGCCGGCGGCATGGATTTGTCCGACCGCGACCCGCTGTTTGATGAAGCCGCCCGCCTGATAGTGCTTCAGCAGCAAGGCTCTACGTCGTTGATTCAGCGAAAGTTTTCCATTGGCTACAATCGCGCGGGGCGGTTGATGGACCAGTTGGAAAAGGCGGGGATAGTAGGCCCTGTGGAAGGCAGCAAACCGCGCCAGGTGCTGGTTGTGGATGAATATTCACTGGAACATAAACTAAATGCACTGAAATAATGGGTAAGATAGTAAAAATCATAGTTATATGGTGTATGACCGCCGCTATCGTTTCGGCTCAGAAAGCTGAAACAATAGTGGAAAACGCTACGAAGGCGTACGCACAATCGAACGGAATCTCCGCACAAATTGCGGTGAATAGCCGTATGGAAAAGCAGGGCGTGGCAGAAAGTTTTGAAGGAACAGTCGAAATGAAAGAAGACAGGTTTGTCCTGAAAACGCCGGACATGCTTGCCTGGTACGACGGGAAAACGTTATGGACGTATATGCTGCGTACGGAGGAAGTGAATATAACCGACCCTTCGGGTGACGATCTCGTGCTCACCAACCCTATGATTCTGCTGCGAACGTACAGGAAAGGATTCAATGTTTCGTATGCAGGTGAAAGCACCTCCGGTAATGGCCGGACAGCAGATGATATCTTGCTGACCGCCAAGGGGAAAAACGAAATTGAAACCATAGAGTTACAAATTGAACGGGCTACATCGCTGCCTTCGCGCATGGCGGTGACGTTCAAAAACGGCCTCCGGACAGATATACGCATTACGCAAATGAAAACAGGACTGAACCAGCCGGATGAAACATTTACGTTCCGGCCGTCCGACTATCCGGATGCCATCGAAATAGATTTGCGCTAAACGATATAAAGAAAACGAAAAGAGATGAATAAAGAAAAGATACGCTGTTTGATTATCGGGTCGGGACCGGCAGGTTATACGGCTGCCATTTATGCTTCACGGGCTAATTTGTCGCCCGTACTGTACGAAGGTATTCAGCCCGGAGGCCAACTGACGACCACGACCGAAATAGAGAATTTCCCCGGCTATCCGCAGGGCGTTTCAGGTATGGAAATGATGGAAGACCTTAGGAAACAGGCCATTCGCTTCGGCGCAGACGTGCGTCCGGGGATTATCGTCACGTCTGATTTATCGGCAACGCCCTACAGGGCAGTCACAGACGGCGGAACGGAGCTTGAGGCGGAAACGTTGATTATTGCAACGGGCGCGGCGGCTAAATATCTTGGCCTGGCGGATGAAAAGAAATATGCAGGCATGGGCGTGTCGGCCTGTGCTACCTGCGACGGATTTTTCTACCGGAAGAAACGGGTCGCGGTTGTTGGCGGTGGCGATACGGCCTGCGAGGAAGCGCTCTACCTGTCAGGATTGGCGGCACATGTCTATATGATTGTACGCAAGCCGTTTTTGCGGGCGTCCCAAGTCATGCAGGAACGGGTGTTAGCTACGCCAAACATAGAAATTTTGTTTGAACACCAGACCCTTGGTCTCTTTGGCGAAAACGGTGTGGAAGGCGCTCATTTGGTCCGGAGAAAAGGCGAGGAGGATGAACAGGCGGTGGATATTGCCATAGACGGTTTCTTTCTTGCCATCGGACATACGCCTAATTCGGAGGTTTTCAAGCCGTGGATAGAAACGGACGAGGCGGGCTATATCCGGACTCGTCCGGGGATGACGCAAACGAACCTGCCCGGCGTATTTGCGGCAGGCGATGTGGCCGATCCTGTCTATAAACAGGCCATCACGGCCGCTGCAAGCGGCTGCAAGGCGGCTATTGAGGCAGAACGGTTTTTGAGCGGGAAATAAGGGCTGAGTGCGTTTTTTACCTGTAAAAATCACCTTTTTTCATCCGGACGACGTCGCCGAAGTCGGCGAGTTTGTCCATATCCATCTTTCGCGAATTGCCAACAACGACATACGCCAGCATCCGCCCCTTTACATTGGTTTCGTAGAAGCGGATGATGTCGTCCATGGTCATCCGTTCCATATCTTTCAACAGTGCGCGGTGAGGGTCGTCCGTATGGCCATCCTGCCTGTAAACGGCAATCTTGGTAGAAATATCGCGAAAAGCGGGATATTCGTTGTTCGTCAGGTTGATGCTTGTCTGGACGACGGCGGCTATTTTGTCCGGACGCACGGGCATGTTTTGTATCAACGAGTTGAGTACTTCCAATGCGTCTATCGTTTTATCGCACTGTGTGGACAGGTAAGCCACAAAACGGGTCGGTTTGTCTGCATAGCGCCAGGGCGGAAGCCGGTAGGCGCCCGAAGTATAATAGGCAAGCGAGCGAAATTCTCTAATTTCCTGAAACATAAGCGACGACATTCCTTCGCCGAAATATTTGGAAAAGAGCGTGGCTTCATGCCGTTTTTCCGGTGTTTCTAACGGCTCGCAGGACATGTAGGCGTAGATGATATTCTGGAAAACATCGGGCATGTCGTAGAAGAAAACCAGCGGATGGTCATACCTGACAAATTCACGATAGACGGGCGACCGGGACTCTTCCGTGATTTGTTCGGGGTGCAGGATTTGCCGGATGCGCCCGGCAACATCGTCGGCTTCTAATGTGCCGCAATAGTGCATGTTGCAGGCAATCTGCTGCATGCGACGGAAAATGTCCGTCAGTTCTTTTCCCTTGATTTTACGGATTTCCTTAAAAGACGGTTTCGTCATATACCGCGAAAGTTTTCCATACTGCACATATTCAAAGAGAGCTTCAGCCACTTCGTTGCTGGATTTGAAAAATGTTTTTTCCGACAGCCTGGCGTCATCAATCAGCGTTTTAAGTTTCTTGTCGTCGGACTTGATATTGGTCATGAAATCATGCACCACCTCAAGCGTTTCGTTAAATGCCCTGTCGAATCCGGTAATCTTGACCGTAAACCGGCGTTCGTCCACGTCCAGATCGAGCGTGCTTCCAAGGATATGCAGACGGGTGCAGATGCTGTCGGACGAAAAATGGTCGGTGCCCAGCAACGGAATGTAGGTTGTCAGGCATTTCAGTTTCGGTTCTTCCAGCAGCCCAATACAATAGGACAGTTTGAGCGTGAAGATATTATTGATATTGTTTGGCGTCACATACAGTATCGCCTTGTCCGTTAAAGGAATGGTTTGCACGTCTTTTTCAAAATCTATAAAACGCGGTTTTATTTCCTGTACCGGTATTTTTTCTAACTGCCGTCCGTATTCGGACGTCGCGTCGGCGTGTTTGGGCAGAATCGGGTCAAAATCGGGCTTTGCCAGGTTATCTTTGGGATAACGCCCCGTCTTTTTCTTTATGTATAAGTAGTTATAGCCAAAATAGCGGTTGGCTACTTTGACTACATCGCTTTTGGTTAGGGCTTCGGTACGGGCAAGTTCCTGCTGGTAATCTTTCCAGGTCTTTCCCTGCGAAAGCAGGCGCACCAGCACCTGGCTGCGCGAATCAATATCTTCAAGCTCCACTAAGTGTCGGCGCAACTGTTCCTGTTTCAGGCTGCGAAACATTTCGTCGGAGAAATCACCCTTTTTCACACGTTCGATTTCGTGCCATACCATTTTTTCGGCCGACCGGTATGTCTGGGAAACGAGTTTTGGCACCACCACTACCCCCACGAATCCCATTTCGTTCATCGCTTCGCCGCCGGTGACAGCCGCCATCACTTTCCGGTTTTTCATCAGCTGGTCTAAATAGCCCGTGCCATTGACATTGTTCAGGATGCCCACAGCTATATCCAGCGCCGCCTGGTCGGGATGGTTGGACGGAACGCCCCTGAAACCTATTGCAAAGGTCTTCATCAGCGGAAGCGGCACCTTGACCGTCGTCTTTTCACGCCCGCGAAACGGCGGTAGCTTAACAATGGAACGCGGAACGACCCTCCCGGCCGGAATCCGCGAAAAGGTGCGGTTCAGTATGGGAAGCGTCTGTTGAACATCGAAATCGCCGCTCAAAATCAGTCCCATATTCGACGCAACATAATATTCCTTGAAGAATTTCTGCATCTCCGACAGCCGGGGATTCTTCAGGTTTTCCGTACTGCCGATAATCGGATATGCGTATGGATGCGGATAGAAAAACTTCTTCATGACTTTTTCGATGGATAGGTTCAAAATCATGTCGTTATGTTTGTTTTTCTCCTCATAGACCGTTTCCAGTTCGTTCTGGAACATGCGGAAAACGGGATTCAACATCCGTTCACTGTTGATTTCCGCCCAATGATTCATGTATTGAGGGGAAAACACATTGTGATAGACCGTATAATCGTAGGAAGTGCCGGCATTCAGTTTGCTCCCCCCATATTTGGTAATGAGCCTGTCAAATTCGTTGGGAATAACATAATCGGCGGCAAGAACGCTCAACTTATTAATTCTTTGCTGTATCTCCTCGCGCAGGAACGGATCGTCCGTTTGCGCAAGCCTGTCGTATTCGGCCGCAATCGAATCGAGAAATATCTTTTCGGAAGCATAATCTATCGTACCGATCTTGTCCGTCCCTTTGAACATGATATGTTCAAAATAATGGGCAATGCCGGTATCCGGACTGTCTTTTGAGCCGGCCATCACAACCACCGCCCCGAATACTTTCGGCTGGCTATGGTCTTCATTCAGCCAAACAGTCAATCCATTATCCAATGTATATGTCTCAACTTCCGTAGAAATTTGCGCACCTGATGATTTTATACTCATTATAGAAAGAGAACCCGTTCTTAATCTTGTACGCCTTTCATGACGAAAGGCGCTTCTTACGTCCTACAAATATAATACTCTCCGCCAAATCCACAGATAACTTACCGGCTTTTTTATCAAAACCGCGATTTCCATGTACAAACCGCCTAAAAAATCGTTAAAACCTGAAATATATAAACGGGACAATCCCGGCGCTCTTCACCTGACACACAATAAACACGGCCAGCACAATATAAAACGCCTTTAGCGCCAAAGGCGAACGGACAACTACGCGTTGCATCTTCATATCTATCCGTTTAGGAAGGAAATGAATCACATAACCGGCCACTAAAAGCCCGAAAACACCCGGATAACCCTCAACGAACTGGAAGAATATTTCAGGATGGAAGTTCGTGAATATCTGCTGAAGGACAGAAATTCCCTCCTCAAATGAATCGGCGCGAAAAAATATCCACCCGAAACAAACCACATGGAACGTCAGGAAAATTCCCGCAACGCGGCGCAAAGACGTCATCTCCGTACCGGTCGTTTTGAAACCGGGGAACCGAGACATCACATATTTGTGCACCGCCAGCGAAAGCCCATGCAAACCACCCCAGAATATGAACCGCAATGACGCCCCGTGCCACAAACCACCCAACAGCATCGTGACAACCAGATTCACATACGTCCGGACTTTCCCCTTACGGTTGCCGCCCATGGCGATATAAAGATAATCCTTCAGCCACGAGGACAGGGATATGTGCCAGCGGCGCCAAAATTCCGTGATAGTCGCCGACTGATATGGCGAATCGAAATTAATTTGAAACCGGATACCCATCCACAGCGCTATCCCGATCGCCATATCCGAATAGCCCGAAAAATCACAATATATCTGAAGCGCATAACCATAGACGCCCAACAGATTTTCGACGCCCGTATAAAGAGCCGGCGCATCAAAAATGCGATCCACAAAATTAACGCTCAAATAATCCGAAATAACGCACTTCTTCAGCAGACCGCACAATACAAGATACAGCCCTTCGCCCAGCTGTTCACGGGTCAGGGTAGGAATTTTGTGCATCTGCGGAATGAAATCACGCGCCCGCACAATAGGCCCGGCCACCAGGCCTGGAAAAAACGAGATATAAAACAAATAATCCAGCCAGCGTTTCAACGGCCGGATGCGATTACGGTAAAGATCTATGATATAACTCAGCGACTGGAACGTGAAAAACGAAATCCCGACCGGCAGGAATATATCTATCGGCTCATAGACTAACTGTTCCAGCGACGGGATATGAAACCACACGCCGAAGCCCTGAAGCGCAGCCACGCCGATATTATACACGAAATCCGTATATTTAAAATACCCCAACATACCCAGATTTATACACACGCTCATCACGACCAGCCACCGGCGTATCCGTTGCAGCCGCACCCGCGCCAGCTGCCTACCGATAAGGAAATCCGACGTCGAAGTAAATATCAAAAGCAGGAACCAAAGGCCGCTCGTCTTGTAATAAAAATAGAGCGAAAACAGCGTCACGTACAAAATTCGCGCCGTCATATTCTTCCTTACAGACCGGTAGATCACCATAAACAGGATGAAGACCGCAAAGAAAAGCCCCGTGCTGAACATCATGGGCGACTCCGGATGAAAACTCAGCAGGCGCAGCAGGCTCTCGCAGTGGCCAAAGCAGGCCAACAGCCAAACATTTCCCGTAAAAATACTATTGATCGCCATATCGTTACTCCTGTTTCGTTCCTGACCCGGCAGGTTCGCCATCCGGCCACTCCCCTGCCCTATTCCTCCACTCTATCCATCTCAGCATAAACATCCTTCTCTATCATCAGTGCATTAAACAACGCGACCGCAAGCTCGCGACCGCCACGAAAACTCAAATGCGTGTGATCCTTGCTCGCCCAATGCTGTTTTACATACCTTACCATCCCGTTTTCGCCACCCATCGCCCGAAATGTATCCCAAAACGCTATATGCGTCCTGAGCGCCGTTTCACGCTGGGCGTTCCTCAACGAAACAACGGCCGGCATCGTCCGGTACGCTCCATCGCTGTAGTAACTCCGGTCAGAAACGCTCAACATCAGTATGTCCGTTTCCGGAAAACACACGCGCAGATGCTGAATAACCTGAACCATACGGTCACGATACCAGCCATACTGCCTGACATCTTCCGTAGCAACGTTCAAACCATACTGCAACACTATCAAATCATACGGCCGCACCTTGCCAAGCTCGCGGCAACTGCCCTCATCCAGCCCGCCGAGCGGAACACCCGAATTGCTGCGCAGCGAAAAATTGTCCACCACAACGCCCCTCTCGTCTTCCAGCGCAACTCCCAGCGCCTGCAATCCCTTTGCATGGCGGAAACGAAAAGTCCCGTCCCTGAACGTCGCGTGCACCTCGTATTGACGCACACTTTCCGTGGCCGGCAGCGTGGCCGTGAACGTATCCCTCGCACCATTGCCAGTCAGTCTCAGCTCAGCCGAATCGTTGCGCGAATACAGGAACTTGACCGACGAAACCTCCTCCAGACCCGGATAAGTATTCACCATCTTGAACGTAACCGTAGCCTCCCCGCCCTCAGCCTCGAACAGCATACCCGAAAGCACATACCTGTGCTGACGGTGCGAAAGCAGCGAATACGTCTTCCACCCCTTGGAACGCTGATAAACCGTAGGCCGGTACTGCTCCACCACCGACGCAACCGGAACAAACCCCACGCCGCGCCCGCCAAACTTCGCCTGCAGCTTAGCCCTAAGATCGGCCAGCAAAATATCGCCCTCCACAAACGAATCCCCCAGGAACGCTATCCTCACAGGCCGTCCCAGCTCATCAACCCGGCTGAGGGACGAGAAAAAACGCTGCAGCGCCGTGTGACCCGCCGTAAAATCCTCTATACGCACCCCGTCAGCTTCCGCGCCAGCCGCCGAAAGCGCCGCATGATACACCGAATCGCGACGAACCACCGCCGCCGAATCGCGATCACCAGCGGCAGGCTCGGCGATAACCTCCGCCGTATCCGGCATCGCGACCGCCGAATACGACGCCACCGGCGTCGCTGCCTTCGGCTCCTCCCACAAGTCGGACAGCATATCCACCCGTTTCACCGGCAGCCCAACAATCTCGTCAGGCAACCAGTAGATAACCATACAGCCCAGCCATGCCAGCAAAAGCACGCCCAGCAAAGCCCCAAACTGATTCTTCCTGTTCATCGGCGTCGAGGGGCTATTTCGGACGGCACGACTACAAAATTCATTCTCATTCTACAATACCTTTCCTCTTCATTATCGCCACAAAGATATGAACTTTTTAAATAAAAACAACTTCCGACGCATCCCGTCAAAAAAAAGACAGGGACGCACCTGGCGTCCCTGTCTCAAGCTAAATGAAAAAACTCGTTTTTTGAGGTTTTGCAAAGTTACTAACTAAATTAATAATATCAAACCATGATACAAACTTTAACGTTTTACACCTCCTTTCCTTTTTAAAGACTATGAACAGTTCTTCAACAATTCGCGGGACGAAGTCACACACTCAGGGCACAACAGCGCCAACTACCTCGCTCCATGGACCCTTGTCGCCCCGCGTATTCTCCCATCTCAAACAAAAATAAACCACGCGCCCACGGTCGTCGCCATCGAACGTAAGCGTGTAGGGCGAACGAGTGTCGAAAACCGAATTTGGAATCTTATCGCCATCCGCAGGCGGCACCTCGCCACCAAATCCCCATTTGATTTCCACCCCGTGCACGCCAGCTGGCTTCGCACGCCGTTCGTGATCGTGATCGCGGAAATGAACCGAAAGCTGTCGGATCACGGTCGTATCTATCGTAAAATCTGGATAAGTCGCAGGCAACGGCGCCGGAGTCCTTTCGTTCGACGCATGTTTCGGCAGCCCCATATTCTCCATATCCATGTCAGTGATAAGCGGACTGGTGCGAAGGATGTTATACACCTTCATATAGGCCTCCGCAAACGTCCGCTCGGCATTCACGAGAGCGGTCTGGAGCACCTGCGTGCGCGTCGCCGGATTCAGCCAGGCAGTGAAGGCGGTGTCGAAACCGGTCCAGGCCGGCTGAAACGTGCTGGCTATCCACGTATTATAGCCCGTAAGTCCGAACTGCGTTATCCGCGTGTTTGTCAAATAATCTACTGTCAATTTCCCCTGGTCGTGAAGGGCTTCGTGGCCTACGGCCATCCAACTGGAATACTTCATCGTTCTAAAATTTTTATATCTAACTACTCTTTCATTCAATAATATTAAAATCTCCCTGTTCGGGATTTGAATCTTCTTGCATGAGATTTGAACCTTTTCGCTTGGGATTTAAATCTCATCGCGCGGGATTCAAATCTTTTCGTCTGGGATTTGAATCTTCTTGCGCGGGATTCAAATCTACTTGTACAGGATTTAAATCTTTTCACTTGGGATTTAAATCTCACCGCGCGGGATTCAAATCTTTTCGTTTGGGATTTGAATCTTCTTACGCGGGATTTAAATCTTTTCGCACGGGATTCAAATCTTTTTCCGCGAGATTTAAATCTTCTTGCGCGGGATTCAAATCTTCTTGCATGGGATTTGAATCTTTTCGCTTGGGATTCAAATCCCACGAAAAACGCTGTAAAGATAATGAGGTTTTTTTGGAAAATGTAATTGATTTTTGAGGGTCGCGGGAAGATTGTTTTGCGGAATTCGCGTCGGAGGGCGAAAAGGGGGGGTAAGGATTTGCGCATTTTGCGGAAAAATGGAAAGGTAAGGCGGCGAGTTGCAAAATTTGCGGAAAGAGATGGTTTGGCGGGTTGATGGTTTTACGTTATCTTTGTGCCCAAAAATTATAAAAAGAGATAACATGAAGTTTAAAAGAACAGTTTTTGCCGCCGCGCTGTGGCTGGCTGGCGTCGCAGCCGGGATGGCTCAGGAATGGGCAGGAGATATTGATTCGGCTACGGTGGCGGAATGGAGCCGTCCTTACGAGGGTTGGTATTATTATCCGGAGCCGGTGATTGCGTCGGATTATAAGATTGCGGGCTACGGGGATTTCAGGAATTTCGACGTGCCGATGGTTTATCAACTTGAGGGCGACGGGAAGTGGTATATGTCGTTTATAGGTTTCGACGGGAAGGGTTATAATACGTTCGTGGTCGAGAGCGATGATTTGGTTCACTGGGAGAATCCTCGGCTTGCAATGGGCTTCGGGGCTGAGGGTGAGTTTGATCACGGCGGGTGTGTGCTGGGCGCTTACCTGTATGATACGCTGGCGGTGGATCGCGCCCGGCATCTGAAGCACAGGGACGGGCTTTACTGGAGTCTTTACGGGTGCTATCCGCGTCAGGGTGGCTATGAGCTGCGGCCGGGTTATGAGGGCGTGGCGGTGAGCGACGACGGGCTGCGGTGGCGCAGGGTCGAAAAGGAGCCGGTTTTGTCGGTTTTCCAGAGCGACGTGCGCCGGTGGGAAAGCGATTGCATTTATCAGCCCTGGTTGGTGGAGCACGAGGGGACGTATTATAATTTCTACAATGCTGCCGAGGGCGGACAGGAACAGAGCGGGCTGGCGCTGTCGAATGATCTGGTTCACTGGGTGCGTTATCCGTTCAATCCGGTGGTTGGGAACCGTCGCGGGGAGTGGGACGAGAATTTTGCGTCGGATCCGAAGGTTTATAGGGACGGTGATCACTGGACGATGTTGTATTTTGGGGTTTCGTGGGCGCGTGGCGGGGCGTGCATCATGGCGGCTTTTTCGCGCGACCTGGTGCACTGGACGGCCAATCCGAAACCTCTTTATGTTCCCGGCGGGCATCCGACGGGATTGGACAAGGAGCATGCGCACAAGGTTTCGCTTGTCTATAACGGGGAGAATGATACGTATTATATGTTTTATTGCGCGTGCGGAAACCGCGGGCGTACGATCGGACTGCTGACAAGCCGGAAGATCGCCGAGTAATGAATGGTTGCAAAATCAAGGGATGAAGATAGGGTTCGACGCCAAGCGGGCGGTTCAGAATAATACGGGGTTGGGGAACTACAGTAGGCGGGTTATTGAGGCGCTGTCGGGAGAGTTTCCGGATAATAAGTATGTGCTTTTTGCTCCTCGAAGGAGGGAAAACGTGCGGTTGCGGACAATCCTGGGGCGGGGAAATGTCAGTTGGGTTTTTCCCCGTGGCGCGGCGCGTTGGCTGCCGTCGCTGTGGCGCACTTTCGGGATGAGCCGCGAGATGCGCAGGAACGGGATCGAAGTGTTTCACGGTTTGAGCAACGAGATTCCGTGGGGACTCAGGCGGACGGGGGTCAGGTCGGTGGTGACGGTTCATGATTTGATTTTTATGCGCTTTCCGGAGTATTACAAATGGATAGACCGGTGGATATACCGGTTGAAATTCCGCTATGCCTGCCGTAAGGCTGACAGGATAGTGGCCGCGAGCGAATGTACGAAGCGCGATATTGTGCGTTATTTCGGCGTTCCGGAGGGGAAGATTGAGGTTGTTTACCAGGGTTGCGATCCTTCGTTTTCGCGCAGGGCTACGGAGGTTGAGAAGCGCGAGCTGGTGGCGCGATATGGCCTGCCGCGCCGGTTTGTGCTTAGTGTTGGCAGTATTGAGGCGAGGAAGAATGGGCTGGTGATTGTGGAGGCGCTACGGGATTTGCCGGCCGATGTTCATGTTGTGCTTGTAGGACGGCAAACTTCGTATCAGCGGCGGATAGAAACGTTTGCGGCCGACTGTGGTTTGACGTCGAGGGTTCATATTTTTAATTGTTTCCCATTTGCTGACTTGCCGGCGCTTTATCAGTCGGCGGAGTTGTTTGTTTATCCGTCGTTTTTCGAGGGTTTCGGGATACCTGTCATCGAGGCTTTGACGAGCGGCGTTCCTGTGATAGCGGCTACGGGTTCATGTCTGGAGGAGGCCGGCGGTGAGGATTCGGTTTATGTTCATCCTTCGGACTGCAGGGCGCTGGCCGCAGAAATAGCCGTCCTGCTTGAGGATAAGGGGGCGGCCGCCCGGATGTCGGAGCGGGGGAAGGAGTATGTCAGGCGGTTTGACGACGAACATACGTGCCGTGCGCTGATGCGGATATACCGCGATTTGCGCTGATCATTTGGCTATCGTGAGAAGAATGCAGGTTTCTTATTGTTGTGGGTTAATTATTGTTTGTCGTCTCTGAGCCATTTGTCCAAGAACGGCAAAGCATGGGTCAGGAAGGGGAAATGTCCTCCCGGTTCAAAATGGATTTCTTTCCGTTCGGGCATTTTCAGGTAGATGTCGTAATAATATCGCACCTTGCCAAATTCGAAGGCGACATATTCGTCGAAGGCCACGCCGTCGTTGTGTCCCCTTTCCACCATGAATGGGCGGGGAGCGATAAGTCGCGCCATATCGCTGTGGTCGAACGTATTTGCGAGGTCGAAATCGAAAATTTCGTATTGCCAGTCGGAACGGTAGTCGGTATCGAAGATCCCGTTTGCGCACTTGAAGTTCCAATAGTTGAAATTGGCAGAGCAGACCACCGGCCCTATTTCCGGGACGAGCGGGGGAACGAACATAGCCGTCGTGCCTCCGTAGGAACAGCCGTAAAAGCCGATTTTGTCGCCCTCGACGCAGTCTATTGATTGCAAGAAGCGGATGTATTGTTTGTATTGCGCCGTCATAATGGCGAAAAGGGTTTTCCCAAGTGAGTTAAGTTGGCGCTGATTGAAGCGGAATTTATGGCTCAGGGCGAATATTCCTTGCGGTGCAAAGGCGACGTAGCCATGCTCGCAGATTTGCGACGTGTAAGGACCGTCCGATGGCAGGGCGTATTCGCGAACATGCGATCCTAAGAACCGTTCAAGGCCGTGCTGACAGAGAATGACAGGCCGCCGTTCGCCGTCTTTTATGTTTTTGGGGACAAGCAGCAGTCCGTAGGCCTTTAAATTGTCGAAAACATCCAGTTCGACTTGATAGATTTTGTAAGTTTCACTTTCATTTACCTGTTTCACGCGAGGATTGGGCGGAAGTGGCGCATCTTCAAATTCGCCGACCGTGTTTTGGGAAAAATAGTTTCGATACCATTCCACTGTTTGAGCGATTTTGTCGGGCGAAGAAGTGTCTAATTTCTTCCAGAAATTCCTCCGCGTATAAACCGACCGGTCAAGCAGGTGTTCGGTATGGCTGTCCATTGCTGTTACAATACGGTTCATGCGGTCTGCCGGAGAATAGCAGGTATTCGTTTTTTGTGGAGTATGTGAAGTCGTCGCTTTGGGGGCTGTTGCGAAGGATATTTTTTCTGCGTATTCGATCCATTCTGCAGGAAGTGGCGCAGTGAGTTTCCGGGCGCGTTCAACTTCTGCTTTTACACTTTCCGGATTCGGTTTTTTCAGTGTTCCCGGCGCTCCGCCATACGCGGAAGACCAAGGCGTATTTTCCGGCAAAACAAGTTCCGGGGCATTGTATAAACCGACGGTCAGTTTGCGGGGACAGATCAGGCTTGCTATTTCCGCATCGCCGAACTGTTGCAGCAATCCGAATACATTGCGGTCAATCGGCTCGTCGCAGACTCGGTCGCGACGGTCATAATAATCCACAACGACGGCTTCGTCAATGCGGGTGTCCAATGCTGCGGCATAGAAGGCAACCAGCCCTCCGTCGCCCTGCCCTTCCACGCGGATATTCATTCCCGGCTCCGATTTGACCCGGTCAACCAAAGCCAATACTTCCTGTATTTCATAGCCAATCACGTGCCTGCCGAGTTGATAGGCGGCGCGATAGATGTATTCGCGATTCGTGATTGAGATTCTGCCACGCTTTTCTTCTTTGCGATCTACAACGGCAGGCAAGAACATCTGCTCGTCTTTTGCGGGAAACTTGAACCAGAAATCAAAGTCTGCGGACTCCAATCCGAGCAGTTGCTCAGGGGTAACGCCTGCGTGCGAAAGGTGGATAACTGTCTTTTTGGCCGTTCCTTTTTTGGGTTTCAGCAGCAGGCCTTCGGCAAAAAAGTCATCGAATACCTGCCAGCGAACAGCCAAAACAGTATGGGTCGCCGTTTCCGCAACAACCGCCGAATGATTTATGCCGACGCACAGTTCAGGCTCGCCCGAAACACGCGGATCTCGCACTCCGGTGATAAACTTCAGCCGTTCGCGGTTTGCTTCAACCGATTTGACATACGCTTCGCTGTCGGTAAAATCACGATGCCAGTATTTCGCGCGTCCGGTTTCGCTTGCAGCAATTTTCTTTTCTATGAATGCGGTGATATGCCGATTGTTCTCCGCCACAATGCTGTCAGTATTCAACTGCGCCACGACGGAGGTAATTCCCGCAAATCCAAAAATCCACAACGACAATGCACTGGTAACTATAGGAATAAAATTAAATCTTTTCATAATGAAACACTATTTAGAATACAAAATCTGAAACTGGCTGTAAATATAGAAATAATTTTTGAATATATCACCACAAAGCAAGCAAAGATTTCCCCCCTATCGGTTTCTTTATCCTAAAAATGTATATGCGTTTATTCAAAAAACGTAATAATTTGCCGAAAAATGACTACCTTTGTCGCCAAAATGACAAATATATTAGGTATTAATAGGCATAACGTCAAAAAAGAATGAATAAAAAAGCAAAAATTACTGGCGTAAACGGTTTATACAAAGCCAGTTCCGAGCATGACGCTTGTGGCGTCGGGATGTTGGTTCATATCCGTGGCGAAAAATCGCACGCGATTGTGGAATCGGCATTGAAGGTACTGGAGAATTTGCGCCACCGCGGTGCAGAAGGCGCCGATAACAAAACAGGGGATGGTGCGGGCATCATGCTACAGATACCGCATGAATTTATCCTGCTGCAAGGGATTCCTGTGCCTGAAAAAGGAAAATACGGCACGGGAATTGTCTTCTTTCCCAAAGACATAAAACAACAGGAAGAAATGATTCACATCATTGCGGAAGAGGTTGAAAAAGAAAAACTTTCCTTAAAACACATACGTCAGGTACCGACAAATTCGTCTATCTTAGGAAAAGACGCATTGGCTACAGAGCCGGACATCAAACAGATTTTCATCACCGGATGCAACGACCAGGACCAGTTGGAACTGAAACTCTACATCGTTCGTCGGCGCATCGAAAACCGCATTTTTAACAGCGACCTGAAAGATAAAGATGATTTTTATGTTGTTTCACTGTCCACACGTCGCATTGTATATAAGGGAATGTTGGAAACCATGCAGTTGCGCCATTACTATCCCGATTTGATGAACGATAATTTCACTACGGGGCTGGCCATGGTACATTCGCGCTTTAGCACCAATACGTTTCCGCGATGGAGTTTAGCGCATCCGTTTCGCCTGTTGGCTCACAACGGCGAAATCAACACGATCCGCGGCAACCGGGGATGGATGGAAGCCCGTGAAAGCGTGTTGAGATTTCCTACATTAAATAATATAGATGACATCCGTCCGATTATACAGCCCAATATGAGCGACAGCGCATCACTTGACAATGTGCTTGAATTTCTGGTTGCAACCGGAATGAGCCTGCCTCATGCAATGGCCATGTTAATTCCCGAAAGTTTCAACGACCTGAATCCTATTTCAGAAGAATTAAAAGCCTTCTACGAATATCATTCCATTCTGATGGAACCGTGGGACGGCCCGGCCGCACTGCTGTTCTGCGACGGACGGTACGCCGGTGGCATGTTAGACCGCAACGGATTGCGTCCGTCGCGCTATCTGATCACCAAAAAGGACATTATGGTTGTATCGTCCGAAGTGGGCGTGATGGATTTCCCACCGGAAGAAATCAAGGAAAAAGGACGATTGCAGCCCGGGAAAATCATTCTCGTAGATACGGAACAAGGTGAAGTTTTATACGATCATCAACTCAAAAAACAATTGGAAGATGACAAGCCATATCGTATATGGCTGAAAAAAAACCGCATAGAGTTGGACAAACTGAAGACCGGCCGCCATATCGGAAGCAATATTGACAACCTGGGATTGAGGCTTTCGCTGTTTGATTATACACGCGAAGACATAGAACGGACTTTGATACCGATGTGTATCAATTATGTAGAACCGGTCGGTTCTATGGGTAACGATGTGCCCTTGGCCGTCCTTTCCAAACATCCACAGTTGTTGTACAACTATTTCCGGCAACAGTTTGCCCAGGTGACCAATCCTCCGATTGATCCCTATCGCGAAGAATTGGTAATGAGTCTGGCTGAATATATCGGTGCAGTAGGCGATAATATCCTTGGCCCGCATGCTTCACATTGCAAAATGGTGCGTCTCCCCCACCCTATCTTGACGAATACGCAGTTGGATATTCTCTGTAATATACGTCACAAGGGATTTAATCCCATTAAGTTATCCATGACATATAAAGTCAATGACGGACGCCGGGGCATGGAACAGGCATTGAGTGAACTCTGCCGACAGGCCGAACAGTCGGTGAAAGATGGCGTAAACTATATTATCCTGAGCGACAAGGATACGGACAAAGACCATGCACCAATTCCTTCATTGCTGACTGTCAGCGCGGTACATCATCATCTGATTTCTGCCGGCAAACGGGTGCAAACCGCCCTCGTCGTCGAAACGGGCGAAATGCGTGAAGTGATGCATGCCGCCTTATTGCTTGGCTTCGGCGCAAGTGCACTTAATCCGTATATGGCCTTTGCACTCATCAATGACTTAGTGGAGAAAAAAGAACTTCAATTAGACTATGCAACAGCCGAAGCGCATTATATTAAAGCGCTCTGCAAAGGCTTATTCAAGGTCATCAGTAAGATGGGGATCAGCACGATACGGAGTTATCGCGGTGCAAAACTGTTTGAAGCCATCGGTTTAAGCCAGGAGTTAGTGGATAAATATTTCGGCGGCATTGTCAGTCCGGTTGGGGGAATCGGCATGGACGAAATAGCCAATGATTCCCGAATATTACACGAAAAAGCGTACCAACAGTCGAATGTCGAAATACTTCCGTACAAAGGGATCCTCAGTTATCGCGTGGATGGCGAAAACCATGCCTGGAACCCGGAAACCATCACTACACTGCAGTTGGCTACGCGGTTGGGCAGTTATAAAAAATTCAAAGAATATACGCAGATGGTGAATGAAAAAGAGCAACCCGTCTTCTTGCGTGATTTCTTTGCTATCAAAAAGCAAAAACCCATCCCGATTGATGAAGTTGAACCGGCAAGCGAAATCATGAAACGTTTTGTCACAGGCGCCATGAGTTATGGATCCATCAGTCAGGAAGCGCATGAAACCATGGCCATAGCGATGAACAAAATCCACGGACGAAGCAATACCGGCGAAGGCGGCGAAAATCCCGAACGCTTCAAACCTCGTCCCGATGGCACATCACTCCGTTCCGCCATTAAACAGGTAGCATCGGGACGTTTCGGCGTGACTACCGAATATTTGGTCAATGCCGATGAGATCCAAATCAAAATCGCCCAGGGTGCAAAACCGGGCGAAGGAGGACAATTACCCGGCCATAAAGTAAATGAAATCATTGCCAAAACAAGACATTCCATGCCGGGCATTTCGCTGATTTCACCACCGCCACACCATGATATTTATTCCATCGAAGACCTGGCGCAATTGATTTTTGATCTTAAAAACGTCAATCCTCATGCGGAAATCAGTGTCAAACTCGTTGCGGAAAGCGGCGTAGGTACGATAGCGGCCGGTGTAACCAAAGCGAAAGCCGACCGGATCATCATCTCCGGAGCCGAAGGCGGTACGGGCGCATCGCCTGTCAGTTCCATCCGTTATGCCGGCACATCGCCTGAAATCGGATTGTCGGAAACACAACAGACGCTGGTACTGAATGGGTTACGCGGTCAAGTGCGCTTGCAAACCGACGGACAGTTGAAAACGGGACGCGACATTGTATTGATGGCCATGCTGGGCGCCGAGGAATTTGGTTTTGCTACATCGGCATTGATCGTACTCGGCTGTGTGATGATGCGCAAATGCCACTTGAACACCTGTCCGGTAGGCGTGGCCACGCAGGATGAAACGTTACGGAAACGTTTCCACGGGAAACATGAATACTTGGTGAATTTCTTTACGTTTTTGGCAGAAGAAGTGCGCGAATATTTGGCCGAAATGGGAGTCAGCAAGTTGGACGACATAGTAGGACGCACTGATCTGCTGGAGCGCAAGCCGCTTGACGGGATCATAAAACACGATTTGCTGGATTTCTCCAAGTTATTGTTCTTCTCCGAAGAAGACAACGCCATCCGGCAAATTATCAAACAAACACATCGTATTACGGATGTGAAAGACCGGGAAATCATCCGGCAAGCCAAAGACGCCATTGAGAACCAGCGGCCTATCTCACTTGAATATCCGATTGCCAATACCGATCGAACGGTAGGCGCTATGTTGTCGGGCGTCATTGCCAAACAATATGGCCATGCAGGATTGCCCGACCACACGCTAAACGTGACGTTCAAAGGTTCTGCCGGTCAGAGTTTTGGCGCATTTCTTTCGCATGGCGTTCATTTCCATCTTGAAGGCGAAGCCAATGATTATCTGGGCAAAGGACTCAGCGGCGGGCGCATCAGCCTCACGCCGCCGGCAGGCTCTACATTCGTGGCCAAAGACAATACAATTGCCGGCAATACATTGCTGTATGGTGCAACAAGCGGCGAAGTGTATATCAACGGACGCGTGGGTGAACGGTTTGCTGTGAGAAACAGCGGTGCAATGGCTGTAGTGGAAGGCACAGGCGATCATTGCTGTGAATATATGACCGGCGGGCGGGTCGTTGTGCTCGGACAAACGGGACGCAACTTTGCTGCAGGAATGAGCGGAGGCGTGGCTTATGTCTGGGACAAAAACGGAATTTTCGATTACTATTGTAACATGGAAATGGTAGAAATTTCGTTGCTGGAAGACAGTATCACCCGCAAGGAAGTATATGAATTGATACGCAGGCATCATCAATATACGGGTAGTCAGACAGCTGCCCAGATGCTGGAAAACTGGAATACGTATGTAGAAGAATTCATTCAGGTTGTTCCTATTGAATACAGAAAAGTATTGCAAGAACAACAAATGAAAAAATTGAACCAGCGAATTGCAGAGGTGCAACGCGATTTTTAATTAATTATTAATGAAAAAAGAATGGGAAATCCAAAAGCATTTTTAACTATACCTCGTCAAGAATCCGGGTATCGGCCTGTACACGAACGAATTAATGATTATAGCGAAGTAGAGCAGACGTTGAATAACAGCGACCGTCGGACGCAGGCTTCCCGCTGCATGGATTGCGGTGTGCCGTTCTGTCATTGGGCATGCCCTATCGGCAACAAACAACCGGAATGGCAGGATAAATTATATAAAGGAAATTGGAAAGAGTCGTTTTTGATTTTGGAACAGACTTGTGATTTTCCGGAATTTACCGGACGCATCTGTCCGGCGCTCTGTGAAAAAAGTTGTGTGCTTGCGCTCAGTATCCATGAGCCGGTGACAATACGCGAAAATGAGGCGGCCATTATTGAGATGGCTTTCCGAGAAGGTTATATCCGGCCTGTGAAGCCGGTACGAAACGGCAAAAAAGTAGCCGTCATCGGAAGCGGCCCGGCAGGACTGACCGTAGCCAATCAACTGAACAGGAAAGGCTATCAGGTGACGGTCTTTGAAAAAGATGAACTGCCCGGCGGATTACTCCGCTATGGCATTCCCAATTTCAAACTGAACAAGAAAATCATTGACCGTCGCATCCGTCTGATGACAGATGAAGGGATTGAATTTAAGACTAATACGAAAATAGGCGCAGATATTTCCGCCAAAGAAATTGCAGATTCGTTTGATGCAGTATGTATAGCCATTGGTAGCGAAGTGCCGCGTGACCTTCCTGTAGAAGGGCGCGATTTGAAAGGCGTCTATTTTGCAATGGAGTTTTTGTCTCAACAAAACCGTGCATTACAGGGTATTGAACTCAAAAATGAACCTATCAATGCTAAAGGTAAAAAGGTGTTGGTAATTGGTGGCGGCGATACGGGAAGCGACTGTGTAGGAACGTCCAACCGCCACGGGGCGGCAAGCGTCACACAAATTGAAATATTACCGCAACCGCCTGCCGACTTCAACCCGGCAACGCCATGGCCAATGTATCCGCAAATCCTCAAAACCAGCAGTAGTCACGAAGAAGGATGCGTCCGTCGCTGGAACCTTACAACCAATAAGTTCATTGGAGAAAACGGACAACTGAAAGCGGTGGAAATTGAAGAAGTGGAATGGGTTCAGGAGAAACCGAGCGAGCGCTCTGTAATGAAACTGACCGGAAAGAAAGAAATCTTGGACGTGGATCTGGTATTCCTGTCCATGGGGTTCGTTCATCCTGTTCAGGATGGTTTGGTAAATGAACTGAAACTGAATGTAAACGAGCGAAAAAACATCGCTATTGACGGCAGTAATCAAACGTCGGGCAGCAAAATATTCGCCTGCGGCGATGCAACATCAGGTGCGAGCTTAGTAGTCCGCGCTATGGCGTCGGGACGTAAAGCCGCTACGGCTATTGATCATTTTTTGAAAGGATAAGATATATTTTTTGAGTAGTAATTTATAAAACAAAACTATATGTGTGGAATTACAGCCATATTCAATATTCGCAAGGATGAGTCGAAAGACGATTTTAGGGCGCAGGCGTTAAAAATGAGTAAACGCATCCGTCACCGGGGGCCAGACTGGAGTGGGATTTATACTGGCGAAACAGCTATTTTGGCGCATGAACGTCTGTCTATTGTAGATCCGGCGTCCGGTAAACAACCCCTAATCAGTCCGGACGGGAATGTCATTCTCTGTGTGAACGGAGAAATCTATAATCATATCGAATTGCGCAAACAATTCAAGGGCAAATATAAATTCCAGACCGGCTCGGACTGCGAAATTATCCTTGCACTCTATCAAGAGAAAGGGATTGATTTCCTGGAAGATCTGAATGGTATTTTTGCCTTTGCGCTCTATGACGAAAAGAAAGACCTTTTCCTTATAGCCCGCGACCCGATCGGCGTCATCCCACTTTATGCCGGGACAGATGACAACGGTCATGTGCTGGTATCATCCGAATTAAAAGGCTTGGAAGGCTTTGCCTCCTCCTACGACCAGTTCAAACCGGGTTATTACTGGTGCAACAAAGACACTGCACCCGTGAAATGGTACAAACGCGATTGGATGGAATACGAAAACGTCAAATCAAACAAGAGCGATATAGGTTTGCTGCGCAAATCGCTGGAAGAAGCCGTTTACCGCCAGTTGATGAGTGACGTGCCTTACGGCGTACTGCTCTCCGGTGGATTGGATTCGTCCATTATCTCGGCTGTAGCAAAGAAATTCGCCGCTGTGCGCGTAGAAAGCAACCAGGAAACAGCTGCCTGGTGGCCGCAACTCCATTCGTTTGCCGTTGGGCTGGAAGGCTCGCCTGATCTGGTGGCCGCCCAGAAAGTTGCAAAACATATCGGTACGGTGCATCACGAAATACACTACACGATACAGGAAGGTTTGGATGCCATTCGCGACGTCATCTATCACATTGAGACGTATGATGTTACAACCGTCCGCGCCTCAACGCCAATGTATTTGTTGGCGCGTGTGATCAAAAGCATGGGTATCAAGATGGTACTCAGTGGTGAGGGCGCCGACGAAGTATTTGGGGGTTATCTTTATTTCCATAAAGCGCCCGATGCGGAGGCTTTCCACAGCGAAACTATTCGCAAGGTTGGCAAGTTGTACCTCTACGACTGTCTGCGTGCCAATAAGAGCCTTGCAGCCTGGGGAGTAGAAGGTCGCGTGCCGTTTCTTGACAAAGAATTTCTTGACGTCGCCATGCGACTGAATCCCGAATCGAAGATGGCGCCGGGGAATGTCATTGAGAAAAAAATCCTCCGCGAAGCATTTGAGGATATACTGCCTGAAAGCGTCGCATGGCGCCAGAAAGAGCAATTCTCCGACGGCGTAGGCTACAATTGGATTGATACGCTCAAACAGGTTGCCGAGAACAAGGTAAGCGATGAACAGATGGCAAATGCCGCTGAACGGTTTCCGATAAATACGCCTATGAATAAAGAGGAATACCATTATCGCAGCATTTTTGAGGAATATTTTCCGAGCGAAAGTGCGGCTCGTTCTGTTCCATCCGTTCCAAGCGTAGCCTGTTCGACCGCCGAAGCGCTTGCATGGGATAAATCATTCCAAAATATGAATGATCCCAGCGGTCGCGCGGTGAAAGGAGTGCATTTAGACAGTTATCAATGAGCCATGCGAATTGCTCTTATCTATACGCTTGTATGCGCATTTCTTTGTATTTCGTGCAAACAACCAAAGCCATATTATGAAGAAAGCGGAACCGTATTTCATACGATTTACCATATTAAGTACCAGTCGGACAAATACCTGACAAGCGAGATAGATCATACGTTGCAGGAGTTTAACCTGTCGCTAAATCCGTTTAATCCCAATTCGATCCTTGCAAAGGTAAACCGGAATGAAGATGTGGAAGTGGACGAATGGTTCAAGACGGTGTTCCTGAAATCCATGGAAGTATCGGAACATTCCGGTGGGATGTTTGATGTGACGGCGGCGCCATTGATTAACCTGTGGGGTTTTGGCTTTGAGCGGAAGGACAGCGTTTCGCAGCAAATTGTGGACAGTATGAAAACATTTGTCGGATACCGCAAAATTAGACTTGACGGCAATCGTGTTGTAAAAGACGATCCGCGTATGATGCTGAATTTCTCGGCTATAGCTAAAGGTTATGCTTGCGATATAGTAGCTGCTACGCTTGAACGGGAAGGCGTTACAAACTACATGGTGGACATTGGCGGCGAAGTGACAGTAAAAGGCGTTAATTCGAGAGGCGACTGCTGGCGTATCGGGATCAACAAACCTGAAGACGATACAACCGGTTTGAAAAACCAAATCGGCGAAATCGTACAACTGTGCCGCCCCTGTGGATTGGCCACATCGGGCAATTACCGGAATTTCTATGTGAAAGACGGTAAAAAATACGCCCATACCATCAATCCGCTCACGGGCTACCCGTCAGAACAAACTATCTTGAGCGCCACGATTGTAGCCTCTGACTGTATGACGGCCGACGCCTATGCTACGGCTTTTATGGCAATGGGCGTGGATGCCGCATGTCGCATGGCTGAACAAATCCCTGAAATCGAATATTATCTGATTTATACCAACAATGACAATGAATTGCAAGTCAAGTGTTCGGATGGATTAAAAAAAATGGTGACGCATCTTTGATAATTCCCAAATAAATTCGATATTTGCAAAATAAATTTTAATAAAAAACTCATGACTACTCGAAGAAATTTTTTACGGCAGGCTTCCGTTCTGGGAGCGGGTCTTGCTTTTAATCCGCTGATTATTAAAGCGGGAATGCGTGAAGTGAGCGCAAATGACAAAATTAATGT
>JAISUI010000114.1 GCA_031272155.1 Tannerella sp.
AACTGTGCAGAAAGGGCTTATGTTCACAAAAGCATCTATGACAAGTTCCTCGACAAGCTGACGGCAGCGTTTAAAGCGGTTAAATATGGCGACCCGTTTGCTCCCGATACCGTTTACAGCTCCCAGATAGACAAGGCGCAACAGACAAAAATAGACGAAATGGTGAAACGCGCCGTAGCAGCAGGCGCTCAGGTACTTACAGGCGGCTCATGCACTTCCGACAATGGTAAAGGTTACTTCTTTGAACCTACTATTCTCGTCGGCGCCAAACAGGATTCGGAAATTGTCCAGAAAGAAGTCTTCGGACCCGTCATCCCCGTCCTACCTTTCGACGACTACGAAGAAGCCATAACCCTCGCCAACGACTGCGAATACGGTCTGACCTCGTCGGTCTTTACTACCAACATCAACACTGTCATGCAGGCGCTCAAAGACCTCAACTTCGGAGAGACATACGTCAACAGAGAGCACTTCGAGGGCATGCAAGGCTTCCATGCAGGGTGGCGCAAGTCGGGCATCGGCGGCGCTGACGGCAAACACGGATTGATGGAATACCTCCAGTCGCAAGTGGCTTATATTCAGTTCTAAAACATCATGAGATTATTTATTATCTTTTTTTTGTTAATAACTTCACTTTCCTCATTCCCTCAGGCTGACGAATATCTTTTTTCGCCTGAGGGAGTGGCGGAAATACATATCCAATTGTTAGACAACAAGAAAATCAGCGATATAAAGAATGACGAAGATGAAGATTATGTCGGTAAACTGAGAGCTGAAATAACGGTAGCAAACTCAAAAACATCTCATTACGAAGATGAGCAACTCTTTACAGGTTTCATACGTATTGAGGGACGCGGATATTCATCGTGGAGTCTTGATAAAAAGCCTTATAACATTGATTTTATGTCTGAAACAGGCGAAGAACTGCCAATAAAAATACTCGGCATGCCTAAATGCGATGAGTGGTGCCTCCTCGCAGGGGCCTTCGACCGTACATTACTTCGCTTCCCACTTGCTGCATACATTGGTCAACATCTTGAAGGAATACCTTGGACTCCCCGAAATCGCTTTGTGGAATTGTGGATAAATGATGAATATCTTGGCTTATATACTCTTACAGAAAAAATCATGAAAGATAAAAGCCGTGTGGATATACAACAACTTGAAGCTGCAGACGAGAATATATCCGGTGGCTATATAGTTGAACTGAACACAAAAGTACGCGACCCTTTGGAAATTGAGAAACAATTTTTTACAACTCTTTATAACATCCCAATATGTTTTAAATACCCTAAACCACGCAATGTTACCGATAAGCAGAGAACTTGGCTTATGCAGTATTTCAATGATTTTGAAACAGCTCTCAATAGTTCCGCTTTTAAAGACCTTGTTAATGGATATGCAAAATATATTGATACCGAAAGCTTTATCGACTGGACAATACTTATGGAGTTATGCGGCGATGAGGATCATGGTAACAATATCAGTAATTATCTACATAAAGACCGTGATAATAAGTTGTTTATGACTGCCCCGTGGGATTTCGACCGCGCTTTTGGGGCATATATGCAAGAAGCCGAACCCGACCTGACAAACAATTTCACTTACGTTCGATTAAACCATTGGTACGGACGACTCGCCGAAGACCCGGCTTATCTTCTAAAATATAAAGACCGAATGGACGCCTTGCGAAAGTTGTTTGCCACCCTGCCGGACGTCCTTGACGCTAATTACGCTCAACTGATAGCCTCCGGAGCTATAGACAGAGAATATGAAAAATGGGGTAACAGCTTGCCTTCGATGACCGATATGCCTGATTATAAGTCTGAATTTGAATATCTTCAGGACTGGCTTGTAAGACATACCGGCTGGTGCTACAAATCGCTTGGTATGCCGACATTCAACGAATCATTAACACAAATCAAGGATTTACAAGCAGTTGAAAATAAATTATATTATTCTGACGGTAAAAATATAACAATACCTTTAGTCGCCAATACAGAAAAACAATTGATTATAAATGTATTTACAATTACCGGTAAGACTATTACAAGGGCTTGCATAATACCGAAACATTATAATAACTCTATAACACTGCATACACGTGGTTACAAAGGTTTTTGTGTTGTGACTATTGAATAAGCAAGACGGTCACTTTCACAGCCCCGTGCGCCCCATAAACAAGGCTTTGCTCAATATCGGCCGTTTTGGATGGTCCCGATATAAAGACGCCGAAACCTGTATCATTGAGGCGTATGCGGCTATAGGCCTCCTGCATTGTGGGGACTATGTTCGAGGCATTGAGTTTCAGGATCAGGCGTTGGGTGATGAATGGGATGATGCGGTGAGGCAAGTCCTTGTCTTCTATCCATATAGCGCCATTTTCGGCCACTCCGAACGCGCCTTCAAAAACGGCACATTCTATCTTGTCGAGCGTCGCCATGGGAGTCGAGGCGGAAAACATCTTCCTTACCTCTTCATCCGTAAAATCCAGGGCGTTGGGATAATCTTTAGAGATTCCATCCTTCCACTCAACGACTTCCCCGCCTGCAGCCTTCGTATTGCCGACGAATGTTTCCACAACGTTTTCAACGGTAGTTGCCGTCCCGACATTGCGGGGAAAGGGACATCCTATTCCTGCAGGCTTGTTAGCCCTGATTGACTGAAGTATTGTTTCTTTACTCATGTTAAAAATATTTGCTTGAAGATTGGACAGATATTATTTCTACTGACACACGGTCATAACCGACATTTATACCACTGCTTAAACGATTTTTTCGGCGCAACAGGCAATTCCCGTCCTATGCCCCAAGTATTCAATGACATGTAAAGGATACATCGAGGAAGATGTTTTATCGCCCATCGTCCCATGGCGCCTGCAAAGTCATAGCGTCCGGCAGACGAAAGTGCAAATCCTGCCAAGCGCATCACAAGTCTTTTCAAAATGGCCGTTTTGCGCTGTTCGGTAAGATCTTGCCGCCAGCGGTACAACTGCTCGTGGATATCAATCTTCACCGGACAGATGTTGCTGCACGAGCCGCAGAGCGACGAGGCGAAAGGCAAATCGGCACATCCGCCGCCGGTGCGCCCGGGAGCAAGGACGGAACCTATCGGACCGGGTATGACATAGCCATAACTGTGTCCGCCGCTGCGCCGGAAAACGGGACAAGTATTCATGCAACCACCACAACGAATACATTTCAGCGAATTGACATATTTGCTCTGTCCCAGATGTTTGGAACGACCGTTATCAACAATCACGATGTACATTGAACCTCCGGGTTTTGGCCGCATATAATGCGAAGTATAGGTTGTAACCGGCTGACCCGTAGCATTTCGTGCCAGCAGGCGAGTAAAGACGCCCAAGTCCGACTGACGGGGGATGATTTTCTCAATCCCCATGCAATGGATTTGCACCGGCGCCGCTTGAACACCCATGTCTGCATTGCCTTCGTTGGTGCATACTACTACGCAACCTGTTTCGGCAACGGCAAAATTGACACCCGTTATCGCAATGTCGGCAGCAAGAAATTTTTTGCGCAGATGAATACGGGCGGCATGGGTGAGATAGGTTGGGTCGGAAGCGCCTTTGTCTGTTCCGAGTTTCTCGTGAAAAGTCTCGCCTATTTCTTCCTTTTTCAGGTGAATAGCCGGCAGTACGATATGACTTGGCGCCTCATGGCGGAACTGGATAATTCGTTCTCCAAGGTCGGTATCAACCACTTCAATGCCTTTTTCGAGCAGAAAATGATTCAATCCGCACTCTTCGGTCAGCATGGATTTACTTTTGACAATGTTTTTCGCCTTGTGTTTTTGAATAATATCCAATATGATACAATTGAACTCGTCGGCATCCGTAGCCCATAGTACAGTTACTCCGTTTTTAATAGCCTCTGTTTCAAACTGTTCAAGATAGCCGTCGAGATTGCCCAGCGCATCTTCTTTTATATAGGAAGCCTCTTCGCGCAACGCCTCCCATTCTTCGACGGCAGCTGCGGCGCGGTCACGCTTCTTTCGGACTATCCACAAGGTTTCATCGTGCCAGTCGGCGCGTGGCTCATTAGCGAGAAATCGTTTGGCATTTTTAGCGTGCGTGTTCATAATTGTTTTGAATTTAAAATTTCCGCAATATGAATCACCCTGAGCGGTTTCTTTTGCCGCCGGATAATTCCTTCAAGATGCATCAGGCATGACATATCGTAAGATGTAATATATTCAGCGTCATGCCGCTCATGGTCAGCAATGCGATCGCGCCCCATTTTGACGGAGATGTCAGGTTCAAAAACAGAGAATGTACCGCCAAAACCGCAACATTCATCCGGACGATCCAAATCAATAATTTCAATATCTTCAACCATATTAAGCAATTGCCGCACTTTGGAATAACGGCGCTCAATCAATTCCGAAGCAGAGGCTAATTTCAATCCACGCAAACCATGGCAACTTTGATGAATACCTACCTTATGCGGAAAGCGGGCATTCAAATCATCCACTTTCAAAACGTCCGTCAAAAACTCGCAAAGTTCGTACGTCGTTTCACGAATATGCTTTACGTCTTCCGTTTGCTCTATTATATCATAACGTTTGCGAACATGATAAGCACAACTGCCGGAAGGAGTTACAATATAATCAAATCCCCGAAAGTTGCGGATGAAATGGCTGTAGCAGGCTTTGGCATCCTGCTCCGAGCCGCTATTGGCCAAGGGTTGCCCGCAACAGGTCTGTCGGTCGGGATAGATGATTTCCTGCCCGAATCTTTCGAGCAATTGCAGTGTCGCCACACCAACCTGAGGATAGAATGTATCTATGTAACAGGGTATAAATAAACCTATTTTGAATCTTTGCATAAGTACATACCACTTAAATTGTACGAACAAAAGTACGGATAAAAAAATAAAAATGAAAAAAAACTGCATTTTTTTTCATTCACAACCTGCCATTTCTTGCAATTTCAAAAATATATATATAAATTTGCGCTCTCAAACAAAAATGAATAGATAGATGAAAACGAAAAGATTTTTTTTGACAGGATTAGCCTGTCTGATGATATTTGGAGTGTATGCGCAAGATTTACAAACGATTAAATTGAACGCCCCAAACAAACAACGCGGCACAGCGGTCATGCAAGCCTTATCGGACCGCCATTCGGAACGTGCATTTGACGCCCGCGCACTTAATCTACAGGATATTTCCGATCTGTTATGGGCTGCCAATGGCGTCAATCGCCCGGACGGGAAACGCACGGCTCCGTCGGCCATGAACAGGCAAGAAGTGGATGTTTATGCCATTCTGCCGGAAGGCGCTTACCTTTACGACGCTCAAAATCATTCACTGAATCCAATTGCGAAAGGCGACTATCGTCCGGCGATTGCCGGGCAACAGGATTTTGCCAAAACTGCGCCATTGTGCCTTCTGTTAGTCGTCAATCTGGAAAAATTAGGCGACCCGACCGTTGAAAACATACGGTTGATGGGTGCGGTAGATGCCGGAATCGTTTCGCAAAACATCAATATTTTTTGTTCCGCTGCCGGTTTGTCCACTGTACCCCGCGCATCCATGGAACATGAAACATTGCGTAAAGTATTGAATTTAAAAGAATCACAATTGCCAATCATGAACAATCCGGTAGGTTATCCGAAAAAATAATCCGAATCGGGGACACAGGATACAGGAGAAAAACAACATTCCGGATTATGGCAAAAGTATTCATATTGGTGGCATGCAGTTATCTGGCGGGTAATATCTACATTTATATACGTGGCTTACAACTTTTCCAATCTTCGTCGGCCATCATCAAATGGATATACAGCAGCGTGTTCTGGCTGTGTGCATTGTCTATTGTGTTGATGCTATTTTTACGCAACACCAGATTATCCGCTTTGCCGGTTTCGCATTTACTGTTTGAATGTAGCAGCGGTTGGCTGGTTTTTACCTTATATATGGGATTGCTGTTGCTGGCCTTTGAATGCTTGCGGGTTTTCAACATCACAACGCCATACACATTCATTATTGCTTTAAGCCTGACAATCGGGATATTAATTCGCGGTTTTGAGAATTATCAACATCCTGTCACCAAGGTTATCAACATAGATTTCAACAAACCCTCCACCTCTCTGCCGGCATCGTTCAAGATTGTAGCAGTCAGCGATATTCACCTTGGCATGGGAACAAGTAAACGACTGTTACAAAAATACATACAAATGATACAGTCCCAGCAGCCCGATCTGATTCTGATTGGAGGCGATTTGGTGGACAACAGCATACTTTCGGTCATGCATCGCCATTTTGAAACAGATTTGTCGCAACTACACGCTCCATACGGCGTTTATATGGTTCCGGGAAACCATGAATATATCAGCGGGATCACCGATTGCATTCGCTATATTGGACAAACGCCTGTTCGCCTGTTGCGCGATTCGACGGTGACATTGCCCAATGGCGTCCAGATTGTCGGACGGGACGACCGCAGCAATCCGGCGCGAAAAACATTGCCACAACTGTTGAAAGGCATTAATCACGAATATCCTGTCATCGTAATTGATCATCAGCCCAATAACCTGTCCGAGCCTGTGGATGCAGGAATAGACCTCCTCTTTTGCGGCCATACGCACCGCGGACAGGTATGGCCAATGTCATGGCTCACCGACCGCATGTTTGACATTAGCTATGGCTACGAAAAACGCATAAATACAAATATTTACGTTTCATCAGGGCTGTCTATCTGGGGGCCTCCGTTCCGTATCGGAACACAAAGCGAAATGATCGTCTTCAATATTTCTTTCGGAAAATAAAAGCATGAGAGTTTTTCTTCAAGCCATATTTGGGCAGATAATATGCAACTTTTATATTATCATGCGGACAAATCAGGCAATCCCGCCCTCAAAAAAATGGCGTATCCCGTTTATACTGTTCTTTGTTGCAGAATTGTCCCTTTATTTCTGCGGTTTCTTCTTTCATAATGATTTGCCGGATGCTATCTGGTTGCGGATCTTATTGATTTGCAACACCTGGTATATTGCCTCTATATTTATTTCTCTGTGTATTTTACTGTTAGACCTGGTTCGGCTGACCAATCATTTCCATCCCTGGTATCCCACATGGATTAAAAATCATTGGCAAAAAACGAAATATATCATCCTCATTACTATAGTAACCGGAATTACGGGATTGTTGATAAAAGCCTACCACAATGCCAATTATCCTGTTGTCAAACACCTGCATATTTCTATTCCCAAGGAAGTGAACGGACGCGACAGCCTGACGATTGCCTTGATGAGCGACACGCACTTCGGCGAAATCATCGGGAAAAACCATGCTCGACGCATGGTTGACCTCTGTAATGCACAACATCCTGACATGGTAGTCCTTGCCGGCGATATTTTAGATTATGAATCGTTCTATGCCGAGCATGAACATATTGAAGATGAACTGCGGCAAATCCAGGCGCCGCTGGGCGTTTATATCACACTTGGCAACCACGAATATCGAGCTAATAAAAACGCTAAAATCAAATGGTTGGAAAAGACAGGGGGCATATTATTGATTGACTCCACCGTCATGCCGGATACGACATTCTACCTCATTGGCAGGGACGACGCCATCAACCGCCGCCGCATGTCGCTACATGCACTGATGCAGGGAACCGACCCCAACAAACCGATCATTGTTGTTGATCATCAACCTGTTGCCATCCATGAAATACTCATGAATAAAGCCGATCTATGCCTTATGGGACATACACACAACGGCCAGTTTTGGCCCTATTCTTATCTCCTGCGTCTCAAATTTGAAATGACATACGGGTATTATCACAAGGGAGGAAGTCAGTTTTACGTATCTTCCGGTATCGGTTATTCCGGAATACCTTACCGTATAGGCACACAATCCGAACTGGTTGTACTGCATATTACGTTCGGCAAGGAAAAATAAAATTCAAAAAAAATGATTGCTCTTCCTCTTGGACTTGAACCAAGGACCCTCTGATTAACAGTCAGATGCTCTAACCAACTGAGCTAAGGAAGAAAATTAAAATACCTTTCTTATGAAAATTGCGGTGCAAAAATACGGGTATTTTTCCAAATATGCAATATATTTGCAGTGAATTTACAGAAAAATGAAAATTTTAGGTATAGGAAATGCGCTGTTAGACGTTTTGATCCGGCTGAAAAGTGATGACACACTATCCGGGATAGGCATAAAAAAAGGCGCTATGGATTTGATAGACAGGCAACAAATGATTGCCATACAACAAGCGCAAGCAAGTTTGGAACGAAGCGAAGCGCCAGGCGGGTCGGTATGCAACACCATCCGTGCATTAGCCCGGTTGGGCGCCGACGTAGGATATATCGGCAAAATCGGTTCGGATGCTGCCGGATCATTCTATGAAAAATCTGTCCTCGAAGCGGGTGTCACTCCTTTTTTCGTGCGGACTGAAGGTATTTCCGGGTGTTCTACCGTGCTGATCTCACCTGACGGTGAACGCACAATGGCTTCGTTTCTTGGACCGGCTGCTACACTGACAGCCAATGATATAACGGATGATACGCTCAGTCGTTACGATTGTGTGTATATTGAAGGTTATCTTATCAGCAACGAGGCGCTGTTTCTTCCCATCCTGCAACGAATCCACAAGTTGGGCGTCAAAATCGCGTTGGATTTATCCAACTTCAACATTGTCAATGGATTCAAGGACTTGCTATCGGAAGTAATTCCCCGTTATGTCCATATTCTTTTTTCCAACGAGAGCGAAGCCGAAGCCTATACCGGCCTGGATGCCCGCAATGCCATCCGGGAAATCGCCGGACAGGTAGCGATCTCCGTTGTTACGATTGGAAAAGAAGGCGCCTTAGCGGGTAGTGGAAACGAAGTAATTGCCGTTCCGGCAACAGGCGGTAAAGCGATTGATACAACCGGCGCCGGCGACAATTTTGCAGCCGGATTTTTGTACGGACAATCAGCAGGCGCTTCACTGGAACAATCCGCACGAATAGGTGCATTACTGGCCGGACACGTCATCGAAGTCGTCGGACCGCAAATTCCACCGGAACGTTGGGAACAAATAAAGATAGACGCAAGGGACATTCTAACGCCATCACGTTAAAATGTTTCGTTTTTTAATTATAAATAAATAGATATGATACGTACAAAATTAATTACGGCATTTTGCATATTCATTATGTGTGCAGGAAGTGCTTCTGCACAAACACAAAACGACAGTCGTTTTGAAGTCAGCAAACAATTAGATATTTTCAATGCGCTGCTTAAAGAAGTGGAAATGTTCTATGTGGATTCCGTTGAAGTAGAAAAAACCGTTCGCCGGGGCATTGACGCCATGCTCAAAGGACTTGACCCCTATACAGAATATATTCCCGAAAAGGAAATGGACAAACTGACATTCGTCACCACAGGCGAATATGGTGGTATAGGCGCCATTATCAACCAGCGAGAAAATGGTATCGTAATTGCCGAACCATACGAAGGGAAACCGGCGCATTTGGCCGGTTTAAAAGCGGGCGATATAATATTAATGGTTGATACAGTAGATGTTACACATTTAAGCAGTTCAAAAGTAAGCGAATTACTGAAAGGCTCACCAAATTCCAAACTGACGTTGAAAATCCAGCGTCCGGGCGAAAAGAAAACACGCAAATTTGAAGTTGTCAGGCAACAAATCGTAGTGGATCAGGTTGTTTATTACGGGGTGCGTGGCAATCACACAGGCTATATCTATTTGCAGGGTTTTACGGACAAAAGTGCACAGGAGGTAAAAAATGCCCTGGAAGATTTAAAAAAGAATTATGGCATTCAGTCACTGATACTTGATTTGCGGAACAATGGCGGTGGTTTGCTGGACGGCGCTGTACAGATCGTGAATTTCTTTGTTACTAAAGGTCAGGAAGTGCTTTCGACACGTGGCAAAATAAAACAACGCGACCGTATTTACCGTGCGGCTCTTGAACCTCTGGATACAGTAATCCCGCTTGCCGTATTAATCAACGGTAATTCCGCGTCCTCGTCCGAAATTGTCTGCGGCGCATTGCAGGATTTAGATCGTGCCGTGCTGGTAGGCGAACGTTCATTCGGTAAAGGGCTGGTACAGAGCACGCGAGACCTGCCTTACGACGGAAAACTCAAGGTGACCATGAGTAAATATTACATTCCAAGCGGGCGGTGCATACAGCAAATGGATTATTCACACCGCAATGCAGACGGAAGCGTGGCGGCTATCCCCGACAGCCTGACATCGGTCTTTTACACCTCCAAAAAACGTCCGGTACGTGACGGTGGCGGAATCCGTCCCGATGTGGAAGTGGACGAACCTCAAACGCCAACCATAATTTATTACCTGATGGACGACTACAGTCTCTTCGACTATGTAACGGAATGGGCGAAGGATCATAAAACCATCCCGCCGGTGGGCGAATTTATGTACTCCGACAAAGACTATGAACAATTCAAAAATTATCTCAAAAATAAAAATTTCACTTACGACCGCCAAAGCGAAAAAGCATTAACTAACCTGAAAGAAATAGCCCGTTTTGAAGGTTATCTGGATGAAAACGCTGACACCTTTGCCGAACTGGAGTCTAAACTGAAACCTGATCTCGACAGGGATTTGGAACGATATAAAGGCCAAATCAAAAAACTCATCACGATCGAAATCATCAAACGTTACTACTATCAGAAAGGCGAACTGCTTGAAAGCCTGAAAGAGGATCCTGTTCTGGAAAAAGCGGTGAGTGTCTTAGAAAATAAAGAAGAATACGACAAAATATTGAGTGCGCCTGCGGAAAAATAAGATTCAAATCCCTTTTTTGATATGACAACCTACGGTTTGATTGGTTATCCCCTGGGACATTCGTTCTCGAAGGCTTTTTTTAGCCGCAAATTTGCAGCGGAAAAGATGGATGCAGAGTATGTAAACTTTGAAACAGGCGATGTGCGCGAATTGAAAAATATTGTTCATAAAACGCCGTCGCTCTGCGGATTGAATGTGACCATTCCATACAAGACAGCAATCATTCCGCTGCTCGATGAAATAGATGATGAAGCGCACGCAATCGGGGCAGTCAATGTGATTCAATTTATACGCGACCATAAGGGTGAATTGAAAATGAAAGGGTTTAATTCTGACGTAATTGGATTCGTAAATTCCATTCGCCCATTGCTGAATGAGATACACCGCAAGGCGCTTATACTGGGGACGGGAGGGGCGTCGAAAGCCGTCTTCCACGGATTGCAGCGGTTAGGCATTGAGGCCATGTTTGTGTCGCGCGGGAAGCATGACGGATGTATCACATACGACGAAATTACACCTCAACTGATAGAAAATCACACCGTTATCGTAAATACAACACCACTCGGCATGTTCCCTCATACGGAAGGGCGCCCCAATATTCCATATAACCTGCTGACACCCAGCCATCTGTTGTATGATTTGGTTTACAATCCCGAACAAACGCTGTTCATGCAAAAAGGGCGCGAACGCGGGGCTATCGTCAAAAACGGGCTGGAAATGCTTATCTTACAGGCTGAAGAATCATGGCGAATTTGGAATAGTGACATTTTCTGAACTTTTATGGGCGGACACATCGTTTATGACGTAAAAATTCTTACCTTTGCTTTTTATTTACTTAAAAACAATCTTTACGTATGGCATCAAAATATCATCAATTGATTGAAAAACAACGGACTTTTTTTGCTACAGGGCAGACAAAAGAAGCAACATTCCGTATCGAACAGTTAAAACGTTTCAGGCAAGCCGTCATTCAAAAACATTCGGCCATCACGGACGCGCTGAATAAAGATTTGAAAAAGAGCGAATTTGAAGCCTTTGCCACCGAAGTAACCGGCGTGCTCGACGAAGTCAATGCAGCCATTGAACATCTGGAAAACTGGATCAAACCGGTAGAGGTAGCTACTCCCCCGCTTTTTGGCGACGCCAAGAGTTGTATCTATTACGAACCCTATGGCATTGTACTGATTATCAGCACATGGAACTATCCCTTTGTGCTTGGATTCAAGCCGCTTATAGGAGCGATTGCAGCAGGTAACTGCTGTGTGCTGAAACCTTCCGAAATTTCCGCGAATGCCTCCCATGTCATCGCCGATATCGTGAACGAGTGTTTCGACGAAGCCTGTTGCGCTGTAGTAGAATGTGATGCACGGGAAACAGCCGAACTACTGACCGAACGATTTGATTTCATTCATTATACGGGCAATACGCGGGTTGGAAAAATGGTTGCATTGGCAGCCGCTGAACATCTGACGCCTACCGTCCTCGAAATGGGCGGAAAAAGTCCCTGCATTGTGGACAAAACGGCCGATATTGCTCTTTCCGTACAGTCGCTGTGCTGGGGAAAACTTCTGAACGCCGGCCAAACTTGTGTTGCACCGGATTATATTCTCGTCCACAAAGACGTGAAAGACAAACTCATTGAGGCGCTCAAAGCACAAATCATCGCCTTCTACGGCGAATCCATCCGGTCGAATCCCGACTATGGCCGGATTATCAACCTGCATCATTTTGAACGGCTGCAATCACTGTTAAATGAAGGACATATCGTGTTCGGAGGGAAAACGGACAAATCTCAACTGTTTATTGAGCCAACGATTATAGACGACGTGAATTGGAATAGCAAAATCATGCAGGAGGAAGTGTTTGGCCCTATCTTCCCGATACTGACATACAGCGACTTGACTGAAACCATCCAAATCCTCGCTTCCCGCGAAAAACCGCTTGCCCTGTATCTCTATTCGACCGATGAAACCGTACAACAACAGGTTATCCGCGATGTCCCGTCGGGCGGAGGCTGTATTAATGCAACCATTCTGCACATGCTGAACGCCAATCTTCCATTTGGCGGCGTCGGAAACAGCGGCATTGGCTACTACCACGGGCGATGGAGCATAGAAACGTTCTCAAACAAAAAAAGCGTCCTGAATAAAACGCCGACCAATGAACCATCCATGCTTTATCCGCCTTATGACGACCACATTCAGATATTAAAACAGATTTACCTCGAATAGCATCATTTCCGTTTATCATCCGGAGTGACAAACGAGGTATAAAATTGTATCAATGCGGAAATCAACAGGAGAACGACCCATTCCATGCGTTGTTTGAACATAAAGACAGATGCCACAATCATCAGAATGCCCGCAATAACGTTGATCCGGTGCAGTCGGCGCAAACGCGCGTCGGCCGACGCCGGAAGCGGCAGGATAAGATAATAAACCGTTATTCCTGCTGTTCCAACAGCAAATAAATAAGGCGAATACATCCAGCCATTCAGCCAGGTCGTCGCCCCAACCAATACCAGCGCAGCCGAAATGGCAAAAAGAAATATTTTGAATGAGGTCTTCATTTGTCCACAATGATAAAAAGGTCTTCGTCCGACTTTTTCATAAAAAACTCTTCCCGAGCGTAACGTTCCAGTTGATTCTTATCGTAACGCACGTTGAGTTTTTGCTTAATAACCTCTATATCTTTCTTATATTGCGATATTTCCGTTTCCAAGTCGTGTATCTTGCCGTCATAAACATAATGATGGTACAGGTTACTGTCGCCAAAAACAAACGCGACAAGCACAAATGCAATAAAAACCACCACATACTTGTTCAGCCGGGAAAGATAGTTTTCGTATATGTATTTCAATCGAGACATAATTATAAATCAAGTATCGCTGCAAAAGTATAAAAAATATTTGACATGATACTACAGATTGATTTTTTTTGTACCTTTGCGGCGCTTTTTTAAGCCCTGTCAGTGTGTGATGGGAAATTAGGAAGCATAACTAATTTTGAGTAACACTAATTTTATAAGAAAAAAATGAACACGTATCAATTAGAAGCAACTCCGAGGGAAGTTGTTGGAAAAAAAGCCTCAAAAACCATTCGCAAAGCCGGTTTGATTCCGGTTGTGCTGTATGGACAGTCGCCTGTTGAAGTCCCGTATAAAGGCGCTTTGAGCAAAGGTGAAGCAGTGGTTGAAATCGGCGGAAACAAAGGCGTTGTAGTGGCAAACCTGCTGGTTACCAATGAAAATATTCGTAACCTGATTTACACGCCCCATATTTATTTAGTCAACCTGACGATTACGGGCGGCAAGTCAGTAAAAGCGATCGTCAAAGATATTCAGTTCCATCCCGTCACGGATGCGATCCTGCATATTGACTTCCTGGAAGTATTTGACAACAAGCAAATTGTAATGGAAGTGCCGGTCGTATTGGAAGGACACGCCGAAGGTGTGCGCGCCGGCGGTAAACTGAATTTGGAAATGCGTAAGTTGCGCGTCAAAGCGTTCCATTCGCAGATCCCCGAAAAACTGACGGTTAATGTAGAGAAATTAGGATTGGGCAAAGCCATTCAAGTGGGTGATTTACAGTTTGAAGGGCTTGAGTTGATCAATGCAAAAAATGCAGTCGTATGTTCAGTGAAACTGACTCGTGCGGCACGTGGCATGGAAGCAGCGGCAACAGAAACGCCGGCCTCATAGAAAAAAGTTTTCATGTTTCAATAAGGAGGAAGGAGGATTTGCCACAATGGACATTTCCTCTTTTTTTATCGTATGCAAATGAAATATCTGATTGCCGGATTAGGAAATATCGGGCCGGAATATTGGGGGACACGCCACAATATCGGTTTCCGGGTAGTAAACGCCTTGGCAGAAGAAGCGGAAGCGCCTTTTTCAGATGAGCGGTATGGCGTTGTTGCGCGAATGCGCGTGAAAAATGCTGCCCTCACCTTGCTAAAACCTAACACTTACATGAACCTGAGCGGCCAGGCGGTGCGTTACTGGTTACAGAAAGAAAAACTGACGGTGGAAAACCTGTTGGTCGTGGTGGACGACCTGGCTTTACCCTTCGGATCGTTGCGGCTGAAACCAAAAGGCAGCCATGGCGGACATAACGGATTGCGCAATATTGAAGAATGTCTGAACACAGCAGATTATGCCCGACTCAGGTTTGGCATCGGGAATGATTTTCCCCGCGGCGGGCAGATGGATTATGTGCTCAGTCCATTCCGACCGGAAGAGTTGGAACAGATGCCCGAACGGGTCAAGCAAGCCGCCGAGATGGTGACATGTTTCTGCCTGGAAGGAGCCGAAGCAACGATGAATCGGTATAACCATAAATAAACGGACGTTATATGGACGAAGTACGGATAGATAAATGGATGTGGGCGACACGTATCTTCAAGACGCGCACGATCGCCGCTGAAGCTTGCAAAAAAAACAGAGTGTCGGTCAACGGCGCACAGGCAAAACCTTCGCGAATGATTAAGCGGGGCGACGTGTTGCAAATCCGCAAACCGCCTATAACACTATCATTCAAAGTATTGGACTTAACGGAACATCGTATGGGAGCCAAATTGACGCCCTCGTATATAGAAAACGTCACGCCGCCGGAACAATACGAGCTATTGGAGCTGAATAAAATAGCCGGCTTCGTAGATCGCGCACGCGGGCTGGGGCGTCCAACCAAAAAAGAACGGCGCGACCTGGAACAGTTCACGGATTTTGAGTGGTTGGATGACGATATTTGAGGGAGTTAAAAATTAACTTGCAAAATTATTTTCCGATTTATTTGTTTCATTTCAAAAATTGAATTATATTGTCGCCGATTTCAACTTGTTATTAAGAACAGTTATGGCACAGTATAAAGACTTATTTGCTATCAAACACAACGACTTACGTCCTTCCAAAGGGAAGATTTTGATTTCCGAGCCGTTTCTTCAGGAGGTGTTTTTCCAGCGTGCAGTCGTGTTGCTGGTTGAACATGGATCGAATGGCTCAATGGGGTTTGTTGTGAATAAACGCACAGAGTTGGCGCTCAACGATTTTTTCCCGGAGTTCGGCCGATTGCTCCAAATCCCAATTTATCTCGGCGGTCCGGTCAGTTCCAATCATCTGTTTTTTATCCATTCATTGCCGGAGAATATTCCCGACGGACTACAAATCAGTGAAAATCTGTATTTTGATGGAAATTTTGAGTCGGTAAAGAGTTATCTCCTGCAGGGAAATCCAGCCGAAGGAAACATCAAATTCTTTTTAGGCTATTCAGGCTGGACTGAAAATCAACTACATAATGAGATCGCTCACGATTCGTGGTTAGTAAGCCATTCCTCCAATAAAAGCATTTTGACGGCAGATGACGAATCCTATTGGGTGCGCGTTGTCAAGCAGTTGGGCAGCCCTTACAATGCCTGGACAAATTATCCTAAAAACCCATTAATGAACTGACTGTATATTCTTTACATTTTTATAGAAGCGTCGAAATCCACGCGGTTCAGGATGGAACGTCCCAATGTCACTTCGTCGGCATATTCAATTTCGTCGCCGATCGACACGCCGCGTGCAATCACCGTCACCTTCACCTGATACGGCGAAAGTTTGCGATATATGAAGAAATTCGTTGTGTCGCCTTCCATCGTAGCGCTCAGCGCAAGCATCACTTCCCGCACTTTACCGGTCGCCACCCGCTGCACTAAACTATCAATTTCCAGATCGGCGGGACCAATCCCGTCAATCGGCGAAATGATACCGCCCAACACATGATAAACGCCATGAAACTGCGCCGTATTTTCGATGGCCATCACTTCCTTGATATTTTCCACAACACAGATCATCGTATGGTCGCGCGTTGGATCGGCGCAAATGGCGCAACAATCCTCATCGCAGATATTATGGCACATCCGGCAATATTTCACATCTTTGCGCAGAACGGACAGCGCCGAAGAAAGCCGCTCGGCATAGGCTGCATCGCGCCGTAGGATATGCAATGCTAACCGCAACGCTGTTTTACGCCCCACACCAGGCAATGCCGCCAATTCATTCACCGCATTTTCCAATAAAACAGAAGGATATTGCTGATTCATTCCGGCTTTTTTATTTCACGACCGGCATACATCCGCTCGTAATAGTTCACATAATCACCCCGCGTGATTTCTTCTACCCAGTCCTGGTGTTCGAGATACCAACGCACCGTTTTTTCAATCCCTGTTTCAAAATCTGTTTCGGGCGTCCATCCCAAGTCGTTTGTAATTTTCGAAGCATCAATAGCATAACGCTGATCATGCCCCAAACGATCGCGGACAAATGCAATCAGACCGTCGTTGATCCAATCCACAGAAGGCAGCCCGTCATCCCCCGTCACGTTCTTTTTCAAAACAGACCGATATTCAGGCTGTTCGATCATCAATTGGCGGATCATGCGAATAATGGTGCGGACAATCTCAATGTTCTGCCGCTCGTTATGCCCGCCTACATTATAGATCTCACCGGCTTTCCCGTGGTGAATCACGGCGTCAATCGCCTTGCAATGGTCTTCTACATACAACCAGTCGCGCACATTCGTTCCATTACCGTAAACAGGCAGCGATTTGCCTTCAAGAATATTTTTAATCACTAAAGGAATCAGTTTTTCCGGAAAATGATACGGCCCGTAATTATTGGAGCAGCGGGTGATGCTTACCGGCATATTATACGTTTCAGCATAGGCTTTTACGAACAAATCCGCACTTGTTTTAGAGGCGCTGTACGGACTGCGCGGATCGAGCGGCGTCGTTTCCCGGAAATACCCTTCAGCGCCCAAACTGCCATATACTTCGTCCGTAGAAACCTGATGAAAACGCACTCCCTGTTTCCATAGCGGATAGCCGGCTTCATCCTTGCCGGTTACCCACGCCTGACGGGCGGCATCTAACAGGTTCTGCGTCCCAAGGATATTGGTTGTCAGGAACAATTGCGGCTGATCAATGCTACGATCCACATGACTCTCCGCCGCAAAATTAACGACGTATTGCACGTCATATTCCGCAAAAAGACGGTCGGCCAACATCCGGTCGCCAATATCTCCCTTGACAAACAGACAATGCTCATTATCAATATCTTCTTCAATCGTACGCAAGTTGCCGGCGTATGTCAGCAAGTCAAGGATGATGATGCGGGCTTCAGGATAAGCTTGCCGCATGTATTTCACAAAATTAGCGCCGATAAAACCGGCGCCGCCTGTTATCATATACGTGTTCATTTGTTCTTATTTCGTTTCGTATTCAAAATTCATTACAGCATCGGCAAATAACGGATATTCGGCATCTTTCGCCGAAACAATCATTTCTTCTCCCGCGGCAATCCGCCAATCTATGCCAAGCGCCGGGTCATCATAACGGATGCCTCGCTCGTATGCCGGCATATATGGCCTGTTCACTTTGTACGTAAACACCGCCTTCTCACCCAACACGCGAAATCCATGCGCAAAACCCTCGGATATATATAATTGCCGCTTATTTTCACTTGATAATTCTACGGCAACATGTTGTCCAAAAGTAGGCGAACCGCGGCGAATATCCACAGCGACATCCAACACTGCCCCCTGGATCACACGTACTAACTTGGCCTGCGAATAAGGCGCCAACTGATAATGTAATCCTCGCAAAACACCTCCGGACGAGCACGATTCGTTGTCCTGCATAAAACAAACCGTTCCGATATGTTGTTCAAAATCATCCTGTTTGTATGCTTCCATAAAATAACCTCTCGTGTCGGCAAACACCACAGGCTCAATCACCCAAACGCCACGAACGGCTGTTTCCGTATATTTCATATTATAATCAGCTGTAAAATAAATAGATAAAAATAATAATCACACAGTCCCCATAAAAAAGTGCTGTTTATTTGTTCTAATTCAAAAAGAATGTCTATCTTTGCAACCTCAAAACCCAAAAAGGTTCCTTGGCCGAGGGGTTAGGCGCCGGTCTGCAAAACCGTTGACGGCGGTTCGAGTCCGCCAGGAACCTCTTTTTTTTATGCTCCGCATTATTGAGACACCTTTACCACTTCAATCTCAAAAACGACCGTAGAATAGGCGGGAATCCGCACCGATTTACTGGCATCGGTATCTATCAGATAATATGTATAGCAATCCGCGTCCCTGAACGCTAACATGCAAGGCGCCCAAACTTCCCACTTGTCGCCTTCCACCATGTGCTGCAATGCAATACTGCGGGCTTCGGTCAGCACTGTATAATCAGTAAGATAACCATTGACGGCAACAGCAACAGGTGTGCCGTCGTCAAACAATTTTTGCTGGAACACATCGCCCTTGCTGATATTCAGGTCGCTGTTGGACACGGTGAACCAACTTTTATAATAGATTTGTACCGTACTTGTGAAATAAATCTGCTTCGTACCTTCGCCTTTTTTCAATACCTTATAATAGATACTCCCATTATTACCCGGCGATGGAAGTTCGGTATATTCAGAATTGCGGGATATTTCGCTAAAAATCTGTTCATTGGCTGCTTTCCAGACCTCGGTGACGTCGCTTTTATCCTCGTCGCCGCACGACACAATCAACAACGCCACAAGCCCTGCCCCTAAGCCGGCAAGCGCCGTTTTCCAACGGCCTGTTCTATTTCCTTTCATTCTCAAACTTTTATAATTCATAACTTATAATTTAGATTTCAAAGTTTCGTCAGCAACGTCCGCATATTCACTTTTTCGGCGATGATGCCGTGCAGTTTGTCAACGGATACCCGTTCCTGCTCCATCGTGTCGCGGAAACGGATGGTGACGGTATTGTCCTCAAGCGTCTGATGGTCAATGGTGATGCAATAAGGCGTCCCTATGGCATCCTGACGACGGTAGCGCTTGCCGATGCTGTCTTTCTCGTCGTACTGGCAACGGAAATCGAACCGCAGCAGTTCGAGGATTTCTTCTGCTTTTTCGGACAGCCCGTCTTTGCGCACAAGCGGCAGGACGGCCAATTTGACCGGCGCCAGCGCAGGCGGCAACTTCAGCACAACGCGCGTCTCGCCGCCTTCGAGCGTCTCCTCGTCATACGCACCCGCCATAAGACTGAGGAACATACGATCCACGCCGATAGAAGTTTCTATCACATAAGGCGTATAACTTTCATTCAGTTCGGGATCGAAATATTGAATCTTCTTGCCCGAATATTTCTCGTGCTGTGAGAGGTCAAAGTCCGTACGGCTGTGAATCCCTTCCACCTCCTTAAAGCCAAACGGCATCTCAAACTCAATGTCAGTCGCGGCGTTAGCGTAATGCGCCAGTTTGTCGTGGTCATGAAAACGATATTTGGCGTCGCCCATGCCGAGCGCCCTGTGCCAGCGCATCCGCGCCTCTTTCCATTTCGCAAACCATTCTAATTCCTCGCCCGGACGGACAAAAAACTGCATTTCCATCTGTTCAAATTCACGCATACGGAACACGAACTGCCGCGCAACTATCTCATTACGAAATGCCTTCCCGATCTGCGCAATGCCGAAGGGAACTTTCATGCGCCCGGTCTTCTGCACGTTCAGGAAGTTGACAAAGATGCCCTGCGCCGTTTCCGGACGCAGATAGACTTTCATCGCGCCGTCTGCCGTCGAACCCATCTCGGTCGAGAACATCAGGTTGAACTGACGCACTTCCGTCCAGTTGCGTGTCCCGGAGACAGGGCAAACGATCTCGCAGTCAAGGATCAACTGGCGCAATGCTTCGAAATCGGAGTCGTTGAGCGCTTTGGCAAACCGTGCATGCACGTCGTCGCGCCGCGACTGCAGTTCGAGGACGCGCCCGTTCGTTGTGCGAAACTGCTCTTCATCGAACGCCTCGCCAAAGCGTTTGGCGGCTTTTTCGACCTCTTTCTGTATCTTCTCGTCAATCTTCGCAAGATGCTCTTCGACAAGCACATCGGCACGATAGCGCTTCTTGCTGTCGCGATTGTCAATCAACGGGTCGTTGAACGCATCCACATGCCCCGACGCTTTCCAGATGGTGGGGTGCATAAAAATCGCCGAATCAACGCCAACGATATTTTCGTGGAGCAGCGTCATGCTGTCCCACCAGTATTTCTTAATGTTATTCTTCAGTTCCACGCCGTTCTGACCATAGTCATACACTGCGCCCAGCCCGTCATATATCTCTGACGAAGGGAACACAAACCCGTATTCCTTACAGTGCGAAACGAGCTTTTTGAATACATCTTCCTGTTGTGCCATAAAGACTTTCTTTTATTTATCGGCGACAAAGGTACGAATTAATTTAATGATTCAAAAATATAATGATTCAAAGATTCAAACCGGGGATACTTTTTAGTTCCGGAATTATCATTACCTTTGTTCCCCGATGGAAGAAGCCTGTCAAATCATTACTGTATTAGGCCCTACAGCGTCGGGAAAAACGGCTTTTGCCGTGGCGCTGGCGGGAAAGCTGGATTCGGAGATTATCAGCGCCGACTCCCGTCAAGTCTATCGTTCGATGGATATAGGAACGGGTAAAGATCTTGGTGATTACCGGGTGAACGGGCAAACTGTCCCCTACCACCTGATTGACATCTGCGAACCGGGCGAACGCTATAATGTCTTTGCCTACCAGCACGATTTTTTTCGCGTCTATGAACAAATTCGCGCGAAGGGGAAACTGCCCGTGCTGTGCGGCGGTAGCGGATTGTATATTGAGGCGGTGCTGAAGGGGTATCGTTTATGGGACGTTCCGCCGGATCATACATTGCGCGATACGTTAAAGGATAAATCCTTACCCGAACTTGAAAAGATGCTTGCTTCTTACCGCAAGTTACACAATACGACAGATACGGACACACCTCAACGCGCCATCCGAGCCATTGAGATAGCGGAATATAACAGGCGCCGGCCGGCCGGACAAAATGAGTATGCCCCCCTCCACAGCCTGATAATCGGAACAGACATAAGCCGCGAACATCGCCGGGAAAACATCTCGCGGCGACTTCGCAGCCGCCTGGACGAGGGGATGGTGGATGAGGTGCGCCACCTGCTCAACAGAGGCCTTTCGCCCGAAGATTTGATATATTATGGACTGGAATACAAATACATAACACTGTTCGTGACAGGCAAACTGACTTACGACGAGATGACAACACAATTGGAAATTGCCATCCATCAGTTTGCCAAACGACAGATGACATGGTTCAGGGGCATGGAACGGCGCGGCTTTACCATTCATTGGATAGACGCCCTGCTCCCCTTAGCTGAAAAAGTCGAACTTACATTGAATTTATTACATAATAAAATAGATAAAGATGATAACACTTGATGAACTCACAGGTAAAAAACAGTTTTTCCTCCTCGCAGGCCCTTGCGTAATTGAAGGCGAGGAAATGGCGCTCCACATTGCGGAAAAAATTGTGGAAATAACGCATAAGCTTGATATTCCGTATGTTTTCAAAGGATCATACCGCAAGGCCAACCGATCGCGGATAGACTCGTTCACCGGCATAGGCGATGAACGGGCGCTGCGAATCCTCCGCAAAGTCGGCGAAACATTCGGCATCCCGGTCGTGACCGACATTCACGAAACGCACGAAGCCGAAATGGCCGCCGGCTACGTGGACGTGCTGCAGATTCCCGCTTTCCTGTGCCGCCAAACCGACTTGCTGGTGGCCGCAGCGCAGACCGGAAAGATTGTCAATATCAAAAAAGGACAGTTTCTTGCGCCCGAATCCATGCAGTTTGCCGCGCAAAAAGTGTTGGATGCGGGCAACCCGAACGTGATACTCACCGAGCGAGGCACAACGTTTGGCTACACCGACCTGATCGTGGATTTCCGCAACATCCCCAAGATGAAACAATTTGGTTATCCCGTAGTTACCGACATCACCCATTCACTTCAGCAACCCAACCAAACGTCGGGGATTAGTGGCGGACTGCCGGAACTGATTGAAACAATAGCCAAAGCCGCGGTTGCCGTCGGTACGGATGGACTGTTTGTCGAAACCCATCCAGATCCGTCGCAGGCCAAATCGGATGCAACCAATATGTTGCCTCTCGGCCAACTCAATGACCTGCTGCAAAAACTAATCCGGATACGAGAAGCAATAGACATCTAACGTGCAAATAATCAGCTAATTAATTGTCAATTATTAATTGATGTTTCAGACCGCAACGTTAGAAATTTATTTTATTCATCAGCAGCGTTTTCGGAAAAATTATCGTACCTTTGCAGCGAAAACAAACTCAAAAAATAAACGCTATGGCAACAGCAGAAAAATCGCAGTCGGCAAAAACGCAAACCGCAACCCGTCAGTACGCAGAACCTAAACGGCTCTCGAAAGCCGCCATTTGGAAACGCAACAATCCGGGCGGAATAATAGTTGTCCTCGACAGACGTGCAGTAAACCGATGAACTCAAGTACGTAGCCAAAGAACACCTGCAAACGCTTGTGAAACTTGCATTAGTCGAAGGACATAATGACCCCAGCGACCGACTGATTATCTCGCAGGCGCTGACAGAAAAAATGCCTCTGATAAGCAGCGATAAAAAATTCCCCAAATATCGCAAATTAGGTTTAGACCTGATTTCCAATCGCTAACCCTTATTCCCGAAAGCCCCCTTAGTAGCCAATCGACATCACCACCTTAACCGTCGCCACATCCCCAATCCTGACAACATAAAACCCCTGCGCAACAGCGATGCTCGTCATACCAGCCGCGACGGTCTGTCGAGCATAGAGTTGTCCGGCAATGGTGTAGATTTGCACCATCGTGGCAGCGGGAGTTTCGATGCAGATGTTGTTGCCGTTCGTCCAGACGCGGGCGGTTTTAATGGCTTCATTCGCTGTCTTTATGATGCCGTCGAAGGACAGCGTCAGGGTTTCATAAACCATTCGCAATGTAATTGTTACGCTTCCGTCATCGTTGGTTTTCAGGACTACGCCGTCCTTGTCGCGTTCCGGAACGCCGGTTTTTACCGTCAGGCGCTCAAGGCTGTAGCCCGGTTTGGCCTTCACGGTGATGATATAATCCCG
>JAISUI010000019.1 GCA_031272155.1 Tannerella sp.
CGGTCGAAGCCCTTTCGGACTCGCTTATCAAGCTGTCAACCGAAGAAATTCAGGTCAACGTCATTCACAAGGCTGTCGGGCAGATTTCCGACTCCGATGTCGAACTGGCGGCTGCATCCGACGCCGTGATAATCGGTTTCCAGGTCAGACCGGCAACATCTGCAAGGAAATTAGCCGACAAAGAAGGCGTGGAAATACGTTTGTATTCAGTTATTTACGACGCCATAGAAGAAGTCAAGTCGGCTATGGAAGGTATGCTTTCGCCCGAAATCAAAGAAGAAATCACAGGTAATCTTGAGGTGCAGCAGGTATTCAAGATATCGAAAGTCGGTACGATAGCGGGCTGTATTGTGAAGGAAGGCAAAATCAAACGGACGAACAAAGTACGTGTTATTCGTGACGGTATCGTCATCCATACAGGCGATTTGGCTTCGCTCAAGCGCTTCAAGGACGAAGCTAAAGAGGCCGTTTCGGGACAGGATTGCGGTATCCATATTACGAACTACAACGACGTTCAGGAAGGCGATATCATCGAATCCTTCGACCAGATAGAAGTGAAAAAAACCTTATAGCGACAGAATATGAACTGGTTGGATATGGCAATTCTATGTTTGGCGGTTGTCGGATTCATTATAGGGTATAAGGAAGGGATTGTCCGTCAGATCATGGCGCTTGTTGCGTTGATAATGGCAATCTATTTCTGTTCACGCGGAGCGGTTTATTTTCGTGATTATATTATCCAGACCGGTTGGTTTCCGGCGGAAAGCGTGGGCAAGGTCAGTACGATTGCCTCGTTTCTCACCATTATGATTATGGTGAGCATCGCCGGATATTTTATCCACAGGATGATAAACATCACTCCGCTTGGTTGTCTGGATCATCCGGCGGGCGGGATTTTTTCCTTAGGCATAACACTTCTTTTGCTTAGCCTGATATTCAATGTCATGGAAGATATTGATCCCCAATCAACCATAGTTTCGCGCGAAACCAAAGTGGAATCACGGTTTTATTTCCGGGTAAAAGAAATTGTTCCTGCCGTTTTTCAGGTAGATTTAGTTATGAGGAGGCCATGGAATGAAGAAGAAAAAGAATGATAAAAACAAGATAATAAATGAAGTAACGGATAGTGAATACAAATATGGTTTCACTTCCGATATTGAAACGGAGATGCTTCGCCGCGGTCTCAATGAAGAGGTTATCCGCCTTATTTCCACCAAAAAGGAAGAGCCTGAATGGTTGCTTGATTTTCGGCTGAAGGCGTTTCGCCACTGGCAAACAATGCAAATGCCTGATTGGGCGCATCTCTCCATCCCGCCGATTGATTATCAGAATATCATCTATTATGCTGCTCCTAAACGGAAAACTGCGCCCCAAAGCCTTGACGAGGTTGATCCCGAACTGCTTAAGACGTTTGACAAACTGGGGATCCCGCTCGAAGAACAAAAGGCGCTGAGTGGCATGGCTGTGGATGCGGTGATGGACAGCGTGTCCGTTAAAACGACCTACAAAGATACGCTCGCAGCCAAAGGTATCATCTTTTGCTCGTTCAGCGAAGCCGTTCGCAACTATCCTGATCTCGTCCGCCAATACCTCGGTACGGTAGTCGGCTATCGAGACAATTTTTTTGCCGCTTTAAATTCCGCCGTTTTTTCCGACGGCTCGTTTGCTTATATCCCCAAAGGTGTACGCTGCCCGATGGAACTGAGCACTTATTTCCGTATCAACGCTGCCAATACGGGACAGTTTGAACGTACCCTCCTCGTTGCCGACGACGACGCCTACGTCAGCTATCTGGAAGGTTGCACCGCCCCTCGCCGTGACGAAAACCAACTCCATGCCGCTATCGTCGAAATCATAGCCCACGACCGCGCCGAAGTAAAATATTCGACGGTGCAGAACTGGTATCCGGGCGATAAAAACGGGAACGGCGGCATCTACAACTTCGTGACTAAACGCGGACTTTGCAAAGGTGAAAACAGTAAAATATCCTGGACACAGGTTGAGACAGGCTCTGCCATCACGTGGAAATATCCGAGTTGCATCCTTGCGGGCGATCATTCCGCCGGCGAGTTCTATTCCGTCGCCGTCACCAACAATTATCAGCAGGCCGACACGGGCACCAAGATGATCCATATCGGACGCGACACGCGCAGTACAATTGTATCCAAAGGTATTTCTGCAGGCCATAGCCAGAACAGTTACCGCGGACTTGTCAAGATTTCGCCCCGTGCCGACGGTGCGCGTAACCACAGTCAGTGCGACAGTCTCCTGCTCAGTTCCACCTGTGGCGCTCATACGTTTCCATACGCCGACATCCAAAACGAAACCGCCGTTGTCGAACACGAAGCCACCACCAGCAAAGTCAATGAAGAACAACTCTTCTATTGCAACCAGCGCGGCATCCCCTCCGAAGAAGCCATCGCCCTTATTGTCAATGGTTATGCCAAAGAAGTGATGAATAAACTTCCGATGGAGTTTGCCGCCGAAGCGCAAAAACTCCTGCAAATTTCGTTGGAAGGAAGCGTGGGATAATAACGGATAATCACGTATCTTTGCAGCCATGCAAAACAAACATTACTTGTATCATCTGACAGCAGGGATAACAACGCTGATATGGGGCACGACAATGGTTTCGTCCAAAGTGCTGTTGCTGGCAGGTTTGACGCCGGCGCAAATCCTTATTTACCGTTTTGGTATCGGGTATATTTTCCTGTGGATACTTCACCCGCATACGTATCGTGTCCGTTCGCTGCACGACGAATTGCTTTTCCTCTGCATCGGGATAACGGGCGGCTCGCTCTATTTCCTGACTGAAAATACGGCATTAATCTATACCCATGCAACGAATGTATCATTGATCTGTGCATTGTCGCCGTTTATTGTAGCGATGATCAACCGGCTGACGCTTCGCGAAAAACTGCCGCGACGTTTCTGGGCCGGATCGGTAGTGGCCTTTGCCGGAGTGGCGATGGTGATACTGAACGGGAATTATATCCTGAAATTGAATCCGGCGGGCGACTTGCTGGCTTTTGCGGCGATTTTCAGTTGGGCGGTCTATTGTGTACTGACCCGACAGCTGCATGTACCCTACAATCCATTGTATATCACACGCAATCTCTTTTTCTATGGCATGGTTACCATGATTCCGTATTTTTGCTTCGTGGAACCGTTCCGTTTGCCCTGGGACATCATCCGGCAGCCTGTCGTGTGGGGAAACCTGCTTTTCCTTGGCCTTGTGGCGTCGTCGTTGTGCTATGTGGTGTGGACATGGGTTATGCGTGAATTGGGAGTGGTCAAAACAAACAGTTATTTATATATTTCCCCACCGGTTACAGTGGCAACGGCGTTCATCGTCCTGTCCGAGCAGATCACGACCTTTATCGTAGGTGGTACTGTTTTGATTTTATTCGGATTATGGATAGCCGGACGCAAAAAAACGACGAAAAGTTGAAGAATCCTGTTTTTTTTCGTTCCTTTGCCATCTCTTTCCGATCAGGAATGTTATGATTTATGAACGAACAAACGTTATGTCATGCAGACAGATATAGAAATAGCAAAGACAGCCCGGATGCGCCCGATCAAGGAAGTAGCGATGGAACTGGGCATTAATGAAGAAGATATTGAACTTTACGGAAAGTATAAGGCGAAAATACCCTTGTCATATCAATTTCGCGAGCCGGTTTATAAGAAGCCGAAACTGATCCTTATTTCGGCCATTTCGCCGACGCCTGCGGGCGAAGGCAAGACGACCGTTTCTATCGGTTTGTCACAGGCGCTCAACCGGATAGGCAAGAAGTCGTGCGTAGCGTTGCGTGAGCCGTCATTGGGTCCCGTTTTTGGCATCAAGGGCGGCGCTACAGGCGGCGGCTATTCGCAAGTGCTCCCAATGGAAGATATCAACCTGCATTTCACGGGCGATTTTGCCGCCATCGAGAAGGCGCATAATTTGCTCGCAGCTTTGATTGATAATAATATACAGAGCAAACGTCATTCGTTGCATTTAGACCCGCGCACCATTTCGTGGAAACGGGTAATGGACATGAACGATCGTTCGTTGCGTAAGATAGTAGCCGGGCTTGGCGGCACTTCGTCCGGCGTGCCTCGCGAAACGGGTTTTGACATCACGGCGGCGTCGGAAGTGATGGCGATACTATGTCTGGCCAACGACATGCCGGATTTAAAGCGACGGCTGGGTAATATTTTCGTTGGCTACACGTATGACAGGCAACCGGTATATGCCCGCGATTTGAAGGCCAATGGCGCCATGGCCGCACTCCTCAAAGACGCCATTAAACCCAACCTGGTACAGACGCTCGAAGGAACGCCGGCATTGATTCATGGAGGGCCGTTCGCTAACATCGCACAAGGCACTAATTCTGTGATAGCGACACGTACCTCGCTGATGTGTAGCGAATATACGGTTACGGAAGCCGGCTTTGGTTTTGACCTCGGAGCAGAGAAATTCCTTGACATCAAATGTCGTTTTTCGGGTCTGACGCCCGACGCTGTTGTGCTGGTTGCTACAGTCAGGGCGTTGAAATACCATGGCGGCATGGCGCTGAAAGACATTAAGACGCCTGATACGGCAGCACTTGCAAAAGGCATCGGGAATCTTCAGAAACACATTGAGAATATCAAACTGTTCAACCTGGCGCCTATTGTGGCGATCAACCGGTTTGTGTCCGACACACAGGAAGAAGTGGACTGCATCAGGCAGTTTTGCAAAGAACTCCGGGTACCGGTTTCTGTTGCGGACGTATGGAGCCGGGGTGGGGCAGGAGCAACCGAACTGGCCGGGATGGTTGTCGAAAGCGCAGAATCGTGCAGTTCGCACTTCCATCCGCTGTATGACCTGGACAGGGACGTGACGGATAAGATAGCGCTTATTGCCCGGAAAATCTATGGAGCTGAAGCCGTGGACTACATGCCGAAAGCAAAGTCCGACCTGCATAAAATAAATGACCTCGGCTTGAGCGGTCTTGCCATTTGCATGGCCAAAACCCAGAAATCACTTTCCGACAACCCTGAATTGCTGGGGCGCCCAAAAGATTTCATTATCACCGTCAGGGAAATCGAAATTGCTGCCGGGGCTGGTTTCCTGATCCCTATCACGGGCGAGATCATGCGCATGCCCGGTTTGCCGGAAGAACCGGCGTCGGAACATATTGACGTGGACGATGCCGGAAATATTATCGGATTGTTTTAGACGGGTTTCTTTATTCCCGCATCTTTCCGGCTGCCGTTATGATTGCCGTAATAAGTCATGATATGCGCTTTTTGCACAGTTTATAATCCTTCTTGAATTGCCCGCTTCGCCTGATATAGAACCTAATTTCCCCGACAAAACAACCTCAGTAGCAGATAATCATCATCAATCCCCTGACCTCATTACAAGGAAATTTACGCTAATTTCAATCTGCCTTCGCCAAGTTGTTTCCAAAAGTTTTTCTTTTGCGCCAAGGTCATTCCTTCGGTAGCTTTCGCCATCCGTTCTTTGACGTCGCGAAAAAAAGCAACTGTATCAAATTCTTTTTTCACATTCTTGTTCATGACTTTATAAATTCTAATGGTGAACGAATATCTATCACAGGATAACCGTACTGCATGTTGATCGCATTAAACAGTTTGATTTTCTCGAAATTTACAATGTGTTTAAAATTCCAGCTAATCAAACAGTCCACTCTGTTGATCGAAGCCAATGCAATATGGTAGGCATCGTTTTCGCTTGCTTTGAGATATACAACTGCGTCAACCGTTCCGCTTCCTCGTTTACTTCAACGAAATTAAAGCATTCGAGCGGAATCAGATTTTTGACGTCTTTTACCTGTTGAGGTGCATTTTCAAGCTCGGCTTCGTTGATTTCCGAGAAATAAACATCAAACTCCCTGTCCGCAATGCGTTCAAAGAGTTGCCGACTTGCAGTTTCAAATTCGACGTCGTAGTAACCGCCGATTACCGAAGTGTCTATGTATATCCGTCGTTTCATGCTGCAAAGATACTCATTTTTCTCATATCGCCAACAAATATCCCTGAAAAATACGCTGCAAGCCCGCCTGTGTGTATAGCTCGGTAGAAACGCCATTCTTCGCGTCAAGGCTGAAAGCCTTCCCTGCGCTGATGATTGGCTGGCTTGCAGCCCGTTGCAATGAATAATTAACAATTGTCGATCCCCTGACGCGGCGATAGCTGCTTAGATATTCCATTTTTTTAAAAAATGGAATATCTACCGGCACGAACAAATGTGTTATTCTACTTTATTGCCTTCTTTATCTATCTTTATCGTTTCGCCATTCAGTACAACTTCAGCCACTCCGTCCGTGAATTGAGAGATCTCGTCATACTGGCATGGAATAACTTCTTTTCCGGTTTCATCAATATAGCCCCATTTACCATTCAATTTGATGCCGACCAATCCTTCATCCTTAGAGAAGTCACGTACATCATCGTATTTGACAGTAACAATTTCCTGACCTGATTTATCAATAAATCCCAATTTGTCATTTGATAAGACCAGTATTACTCCGTTGGGAAGAATGTCTGCCTCGTCATATTGACATGGTATTACCTCTTCACCAATTAAGTTTACAAATCCCCATTTGTCATTAAATTTTACCGCGGCCAATCCCTCATTATTAGAGAAGTTACGTACACCATCATATTTGACAGGAATAATTTCCCGACCTGATTTATCAATAAATCCCCATTTACCATTAAATTTTACCGCGGCCAATCCTTCATTTGAGAATTTACGTACATCATCGTATTTGACAGGAATAATTTCTTTCCCTGCCTCATCAAAATACCCATATTTGCCTTTTGAGCTAACTAACGCCATGCCATCATGAAAAATTACCGGATAGTCGTACTCTAAAGGAATGATTGCATTTCCGTTTTTATCAATAATACCCCATAGATATCTGGTTTCACTGGGCTTTTTATAGTTTATTGGATAGCGCGCTACGGAAGCTTTCCCTTCAAAAAAACTATCGGCAGATCGATATCTGAACGGAATAATTACTTTTCCTGTTTTATCTATATATTCATAATATAGAAAGCTTGTACGAACCACAGCCAACCCTTCAGAAAAACTCTTTGCACCACGGTAGTTGAGAGGAATAACTTCTTTTCCTGTTTTATCCACATATCCCCATTTGCCTCCTTTAAATCTTGTTACTGCTATTTGTTTTCCGTGAATATCAAAGTCAAGTTCTCGTCCTACCTTTCCATTTTTATTGACTACTGCCAATCCTTCGGAAAATTCCAAGGCATAATCGTAAATAAAAGGGATTACTTCCTTGCCTGATTCGTCCACAAATCCCCATTTCTTTGTTTGCGGATTCTGTTTCGGGGTCAATTCCTGCGCCTGCAGCCAAAGCGGCGCCAAACTCAAACATGCCATTATGGCAATCAAAATCTTCTTGTTCATAATTTGTTTCCTTTCTGAATTTATGTGCCCTTTACGGAGCGATTAATATTATTGTTACTAATTACTGTTCACTGTCCGATCCATTTTCACTTTCTATTGCCGTTTCCGTCTTATCGCTTGCTTTCCGCCCCTGCCGCCGTTTCAGGGCTGTTTTGTAGCGCTCAATGTTTGTGTTGAGTTTGCGGACGAAATCTTCTGTATATATATTGACGGAACCCTCGCCGAGAGCGCATTCACGGTTCCGGCGCTTAACGGAAGGGCAAAACAAGTCCCGTTCGGACTTTCGGTACTTAACGGAAAGGCAAACTGCCGCCCATTGAGGCTTCCGGCAGTCTGCCTCAATAAATTTTGCCCGGAATTATTTTTTTCTGTAGCCTCATTGGTTCCGATGTTCAATCTCTGTCTCATTTTTTAGTATTTTACTGTATTCGATTTACGGCTACAAATATATATAATGTTTTTGAAACAACAAATAAAAAAAGATTTTTTATAAGTTTTTTATGCGCCTTGCGTTTGGACACGGTCTGTTATCCTTTGTTCCACCGCCATAACCAACGCCCGCCTGAAACATGCGGGTTGCATTTTCTTTGGGGACTGCCTCAAACAGATGCATCCCTCATCCCTTTCTTCCTGCTCGATTGCGTTTGCGGGGTTCAGGATAAATGCCTATCTTTGCGCCGAATTTGAAAGAGGAATGTTAGAAATAAGAAACCTTCATGCCGCCATCAACGGCAAAGAGATATTGAAAGGCGTCAGCCTGCACGTGAAGAAGGGCGAAGTGCACGCCATCATGGGGCCGAACGGTTCGGGGAAGAGCACGCTCAGCAGTGTGCTGGTGGGCAATCCCGCCTGCGAAGTGACGGCGGGAAGCGTCACCTTTTGCGGGAAAGACCTCCTTGCGCTTCCGGCCGAAGACCGCAGCCGCGAAGGGATTTTCCTCAGCTTCCAGTATCCGGTGGAGATACCGGGCGTGAGCATGGTCAATTTCATGCGCGCTGCCGTCAACGCCCACCGCGCCTACCGCGGCGAGGCGCCCCTTGCAGCCACCGATTTCCTGAAAATGATGCGCGAGAAACGCGAGATAGTGGAGTTGGACACCAACCTGACCGGCCGCAGTGTGAACGAAGGCTTTTCGGGCGGCGAAAAGAAACGCAACGAGATTTTCCAGATGGCGATGCTCAACCCGCGCCTGTCCATCCTCGACGAGACTGACAGCGGGCTGGATATTGACGCCCTGCGCATCGTAGCCCGCGGCGTAAACCAACTCAAGACGCCCGACAACGCCATCATCGTTATCACACACTACCAGCGGCTGCTGGACTATATACGCCCCGACGTGGTGCACGTGCTCTACAACGGACGGATCGTGCGCACGGCCGGCCCCGAACTGGCGCTCGAACTCGAAACGAAGGGCTACGACTGGATTAAGAAATTGGCAGACGACGGAGGCCTCCCATGAAAGCGGAACAGCAATACAGCGATCTGTATGAACAGCAGGAGGCGATGATCTGCGCCGGTTCGCCCGACGAGTTGAACGCCCTGCGGCGCCGGGCGCTGGCCGACTTCCGTCGGTTGGGTTTCCCCGCAACCGGCGAGGAAGGCTATCGCCATACGGACGTGGCGCGCGCGTTTGCTCCCGACTATGGCGTGAACCTGCGGCGGCTGCCGATGACGGTACGCGCGGGCGATGTGTTTCGCTGCGATGTACCCAACCTGAGCACGGCGCTCTATTTCGTGGTGAACGATTCGTTTCTGGCCGACCTGCAGCCTGCTGTCCGCTTTCCGGACGGCGTATTTGTGGGCAGCTTGAAAACGTTCGCCCAACAGCATCCGGGCGTCGCCGCCCGCTACTATGGCCAAGCGGCGTCCACGTCGCTCAATGGCATTATTGCGCTCAATACTATGCTCGTACAGGATGCGTTTGTCGTCTATGTACCGCAGAGCGTCCGGCTGGAACGGCCGGTGCAGTTGGTCAATGTGTTTCGGAGCGAAGTGGATGTGATGGCCAACCGCCGGATTTTGGTGATCCTTGAGCCGTATTCGGCGGCCAAACTGCTGGTGTGCGACCACAGCATGACCGAAGGTCGGTCGCTGGGCACGCAGGTGGTGGAGATTTTTGCGGGCGAAGGGGCGTATTTCGACTATTACGATCTGGAAGAGAGCCATCTGCAGACGACGCGCTTTACGTCGGTGCACGTAGAGCAGGCCGCCCGCTCCAATGTGCTGGTGAACGGCATCACGCTCAATAACGGCATGACGCGCAACGACTATCGCATTTCGCTCAATGGCGAAGGGGCAGAAACGACGCTGTGCGGCATGGCGATCCAGGACCAAAGCCAGCGGGTGGATACCTTTTCGCATATCGTTCATGCGGCGCCTCACTGCACGAGCAACGAACTGTTTAAGAATACGCTGAGCGATCACGCCGTCGGCGCGTTTTGCGGGCGTATCACTGTGCGCGAAGGCGCCGACAAAACGGCGGCCTTCCAGACCAACCGCAACCTGTGCAGCCGCGAAGCGGCGATGTACAGCCAGCCGCAGCTTGAGATCTATGCCGACGACGTGAAATGTTCGCACGGCATGAGCACGGGACAGTTGGACGAGCAGGCGCTGTTCTACATGCGCAGCCGCGGGCTTTCCGCCGACGAGGCTCGCCTGATGCTCAGCGTCGCCTTTATGTCGGAAGTGACTGCCCATATCCGTCTCGACGTGCTGAAAGAACGCCTGCATCGGCTGATAGAAAAGCGTTTTCGGGGCGAGTTGGCGCGCTGTGCAGGATGCGAAACCTGCGGATGAATTTGTATATCTCGAAAATTTCATGTACGTTTGCAGCCTAAAACGTTGTCAATGGAATTAGATTTCAAAAAAGGGGGCGGATTGGCGCCCGCCATCATACAGGATGCACGGACAAACCGCGTGCTGATGCTGGGTTTCATGAATGAGGAAGCGCTGGCCAAGACGCGGGAAACAGGCAAAGTGACGTTCTTCAGCCGGACGAAACAGCGGCTGTGGACGAAAGGCGAAACGAGCGGTAATTTTTTGCACGTAAAAGAGATACTGGTAGATTGCGACCATGACACGCTGCTTGTCAAAGCCACGCCCGAAGGGCCGGTGTGCCATACGGGAGCCGATACCTGTTTCGGCGAAACGAATACGGACGACGGGTTGTTCCTGCAGTACCTGCAGGATTTCATTGACCGTCGCCACCGCGAAATGCCGGACGGTTCCTATACGACGTCGCTCTTTCGGAAAGGCATTAACCGGATGGCGCAAAAGGTGGGCGAAGAGGCGGTGGAAACCGTTATTGAGGCGACCAACGGCACGGACGAAGGATTCATCTATGAGGCCTCCGACCTGTTGTATCACCTGATCGTCCTGCTGACGGCCAAGGGCTACCGGATAGACAATCTGGCCAGCGAACTGAAGAAAAGACATAAAGAATGAAAAAAAACGGACAGACGGAAAATGAGGTTTTGCTCCGATTGAACGGGGTGGACGTGTGTATGGAAGAAAATGTCGTCCTTCACAACGCCTCGCTGACGCTTCACAACAGTGAGTTCGTCTATATCATCGGGAAAGTAGGCTCCGGGAAAAGCAGCCTGCTCAAAGCCCTTTATGGCGAAACTTCCATCGTCGGCGGCGCGGCTGAGGTCATGGACTACGACCTGTGCCGGCTGCGGAAAAAGGACATCCCGTATCTGCGTCGCAAATTGGGTATTGTCTTTCAGGATTTCCAGTTGCTGACAGACCGCTCGGTGTTTAAAAACTTGGAATTTGTGCTGAAAGCCACGGGCTGGCGAAAAAAAAACGAGATAGCCCGCCGGATTGACGAAGTGCTGTTTCAAGTGGGCATGACGAACAAGGGCTATAAGATGCCGCACGAACTGTCGGGCGGCGAACAGCAACGTATCGCCATCGCCCGCGCCCTGCTCAACGAGCCGAAACTGATCTTAGCCGACGAGCCGACGGGCAATTTGGACCCTGAAACAAGCGGCCAAATCGTTCAGTTGCTGCACGATATATGCAAACAGGGGAAGGCGGTCATCATGTCCACGCACAACTATACGATTGTGGAGCAGTTTCCGGCGCGCGTCGTAAGGTGTGAAAATTCGGAACTGTCCGACGTCGCCCCGTTCGCAAAAAAGGAACATGAAAAAAATATAGAAACAAATAAATAATTTACGCATGAAAGTATTGAAATTTGGCGGAACGTCCGTCGGATCGGCGCAACGCATGAAAGATGTAGTGAAATTGATTAGCGACGGCGCGCCGAAAATCGTGGTGCTGTCGGCCATGTCGGGCACTACCAATTCGCTGGCTGAAATTGCGGATTATCTGTACAAGAAGAATCCCGATGGGGCTAATGAAGTAATAAACAGATTGTTAATAAAATATCTGCATTTGGCCGACGAGCTGTTTGCGGAGGAACCATACCGCACGGAAGCGAAGAAATACGTCCGGTCGGTTTTTGACTATGTCCGCTCGATGGTGAAAGATATGTTTACCGTCTATGAAGAGCGAAACATCTTGGCGCAGGGCGAACTTCTTTCGACCAACTTAGTGCACCTCTACCTGCTGGCGTCGGGCGTTCAGTCCGTACTTATTCCGGCGCTCGACTTTATGAAGACGGACAAGAACGGTGAGCCGGATACGGTCTTTATCAAGGAAAAACTGAACGCCCTGCTGGACGAATTGCCGGAGGCGGAACTGTATATTACCCAGGGTTATATCTGCCGCAATGCCTATAACGAGATTGACAACCTGCAACGCGGCGGGAGCGACTATACGGCATCGTTGGTGGGCGCCGCCGTGCAGGCGGACGAAATCCAGATATGGACGGACATTGACGGGATGCACAACAACGACCCGCGTGTGGTGGAACATACGGAACCGGTGCGCCGGCTGAACTTCGACGAGGCGGCCGAATTGGCCTATTTCGGGGCTAAAATCCTGCATCCTACCTGCATCCTGCCCGCTAAACTGAACAATATCCCCGTGCGCCTGCTGAACACCATGCAGCCCGAAGCGCCCGGCACCACGATCTCGAACGAAACGGAAAAAGGGAAAATCAAGGCTGTCGCCGCTAAAGACAATATCACGTCCATCAAAATCAAAAGCGGACGTATGTTGCTGGCTACTGGCTTTATGCGCAAGGTGTTTGAAACGTTCGAGAAGTTCCGCACGCCGATTGACGTGGTGACAACGTCGGAAGTCGGGGTTTCCGTCACGATTGACAACTGCCGTCATTTGGACGATATCATTGACGACCTCAAGAAATATGGCACCGTAACGGTGGATAAAGATCTGACAATAATTTGTGTAGTGGGTGATTTGGAATGGGATAACGTGGGTTTTGAATCGCGTATCATCGCTGCGCTGAAAGACATTCCACTACGGATGATTTCCTATGGGGGCAGCAACTACAATGTGTCGCTGCTCATCAAGGCAAGCGACAAGAAAAAAGCGCTTCAGGCGTTGAGTAATCATTTGTTTAACAATAAATAATGCCATACCCGTAGAAAGGGACGGCTTATCTAAAAAGAGAGGACATGAACAAAGGAATTTTTCCCGTTGAGAAACTGAAGGGGCTGAAGACGCCTTTCTATTATTACGATATCGAATGGTTGCGCAAGACCTTGGGGGAGGTGCAGGCCGAAACCGGACGGTATGGCTACCACGAGCATTTTGCTGTCAAGGCCAACGCCAATCCGCGCATCCTGTCCGTTATTGCGGAATATGGCTTCGGCGCCGACTGCGTCAGCGGCGGCGAGATAGAGGCGGCGCTTCGCGCCGGCTTTCCTGCGAATAAGATCGTCTTTGCCGGTGTCGGGAAAGCCGACTGGGAAATCAATTTGGGACTGGAGAGCAATATCGCCTGTTTCAATGTCGAATCGCTGGCCGAACTGCGCATCCTCAACGATTTAGCTGCCGCCAAAGGCAAAATGGCGACGATCGCCTTCCGCGTCAATCCAGATGTGGACGCGCATACCCACGAAAAAATCACGACCGGCAAACGGGAGAATAAGTTCGGGATCAACATCGGACAACTGCCGGGCATCTTGGACGAACTGCCCACGTTGCGGAATGTCCGCTTTTCGGGCATTCATTTCCATATCGGCTCGCAAATCACGGACATGACGGTGTTTCAAGCCCTCTGCGCAAGGGCGAACGAACTGCAGGAAATCCTGTCGTCGCGCGGTATCGTCGCGGGCAGCCTGAACTTCGGCGGCGGTCTGGGCATAGACTATGAACAGCCGAATGAACATCCGATGCCCGAGTTCAAGGAGTATTTCGCCGTGTTCCACCGGAACGTACGGGCCTACCCCGGACAGCAGATTCATTTTGAACTGGGACGGGCGATGGTTGGACAGTGCGGTGCGCTTATCTCGAAAGTGTTGTATGTGAAAGAAGGCGAAGTGAAGAAATTCGCTATCCTCGACGCCGGCTTTACAGAACTGATACGCCCGGCCATGTATGACGCCTACCACCTGATCGAAAACCTCACAAGCGAGGGAGCGCCGGAAGTCTATGACGTGGTCGGCCCGATCTGCGAATCGTCCGACGTGTTCGGCAAAGACCGACCGCTGAATCATGTAAGTCGTAATGACCTGATAGCCTTGCGTTCGGCCGGCGCCTACGGCGAAGTAATGGCGTCGCAATACAACTGTCGGCAACTGCCGGCGGCGTATTATTCGGACAGCCTCTGAGGAACGCGCAGTGAGCGCCGCCCTTTGCGTCCCGGGCGAAAAAAAAATATTTTTTTTGCGGGATGTCGTTTGGAAAATTAAACCAAAATCTGTATTTTTGTCCGTGATTTTCTAAAACAAAACAAACGTGGCAAATGCAGACACGCCTTTAATAAAGCAATATTTCGACATCAAGGCGCAACATCCGGATGCGATTTTACTGTTTCATGTAGGCGACTTTTATGAGATGTACGGCAAGGATGCCGTAGCAGGAGCGGAGATTCTGGGCATCGTCCAGACAAGACGCGCCAATGGTGTGGGACAGTATATCGAAATGTCGGGCTTCCCGCACCATGCGCTGGATTCTTACCTGCCTAAACTTATCCGGGCGGGGAGGCGGGTAGCGCTTTGCGACCAGCTGGAAGACCCCAAATTCGCGAAAAAATTGGTCAAACGGGGCATTACCGAATTGGTGACGCCGGGTGTGGCCGTCAATGACAATGTCCTGAACCACAAGGAAAACAATTTCCTTGCGGCCGTGCATTTCGGGAAAACTGCCTGTGGCATTGCGTTTCTCGACATCTCGACGGGCGAATTTATGACCGCCGAAGGGCCTGTGGCACAGATAGACAAGCTGCTGCACAACTTTTCCCCAAAAGAAGTGTTAGTCAAACGCGGCCTCAAACATACGTTTGAGGAAACCTTCGGGAATCGCTTTTTTATCGTTGAACTGGAAGACTGGGTTTTTCAGGAACAGACCGCTAACGAATGGATACTCAAACAGTTTGAGACGTCCAACCTCAAAGGATTCGGCATTCAAGACCTGCCGCAGGGCATCGTTGCCTCCGGCGCCATCTTGGTTTACCTTGATATTACGCAGCATAAACAGGTGTCGCATATCCGAACTATCGCACGTATCGAAGACGACCGGTATGTGAGATTGGACAAATTCACCATCTATCACCTCGAATTAGTGCATACGATGAACGAAGGCGGGACGGCGCTGATAGACATCCTCGACCGGACGGCTTCGCCCATGGGAGCGCGGATGCTGAAACGCTGGATGCTCTTCCCCCTCAAAGACATGGAAGCCATCCGCAAACGGCAGGATGTGGTCACCTTTTTTATCCGGCAACCGGAAATCAGGGATGTCCTGATGCACCAGATCGGAAAAGTGGGCGATATGGAACGCATCGTATCCAAAGTGGCGACCGGCAAGATCAGCCCGCGCGAAGTGGTGCAGCTCAAAGTAGCACTGCAATCCGTCGAAACCATACAGAAACTTTGCAAGACTTGCGACGAACCGGAATTGAAAGCCATTGGCGGAAAGCTGAATAACTGCATTCCCATCCGTACCCGTATATCCAAAGAAATCAAAAATGACCCGCCGGCGGTGACCAGCAAGGGCGGTATGATCAATGAAGGCGTTCATGCCGAATTGGATGAATTGCGCCGGATAGCCTTTTCGGGCAAAGATTACCTGATGCAAATCCAGCAGCGCGAAATCGAAAAAACAGGCATTTCAAGCCTGAAAATCGCGTTCAATAACGTGTTTGGCTATTATATTGAGGTAAAAAATACGCATAAAGACAAAGTGCCGCCCGAATGGATACGTAAACAAACCATTGTCAATGCGGAACGTTATATCACGGAAGAACTGAAGCAATACGAAAATAAAATCCTGGGGGCGGAGGAAAAAATCGTCGAACTGGAAGCCGAAGTGTTCAGCCGGTTAGTGCGCGACCTTGCGGAATACATGGCGCCCATTCAGCAAAATGCGCAGCTGATCGGACGGTTGGATTGCCTGATTTCGTTTGCATTGTGCGCCGTGAACAATCGTTACGTCTGTCCGGTTATAGACGATTCGGAAGTGATTGACATCAAAGAGGGTCGCCATCCCGTCATCGAACAGCAACTGCCGCCTGGCGAGCCTTATATTGCTAATGACGTTTTCATAGATAAAACCAAGCAACAGATCCTGATTATCACCGGGCCGAATATGGCCGGCAAATCAGCCCTGCTGCGACAAACCGCCCTGATCACGCTTATGGCGCAAACGGGCAGTTTCGTCCCTGCTGCAAGTGCGCGTATTGGTCTGGTGGATAAGATTTTTACGCGCGTGGGCGCTTCCGACAATATCTCTGTGGGCGAATCTACGTTTATGGTGGAGATGAATGAAGCTGCCGGCATCCTGAATAACCTTACGCCCAAAAGTTTAGTCCTTTTTGACGAACTGGGGCGCGGAACGAGTACCTACGACGGGATTTCCATCGCCTGGGCGATTGTGGAATACATCCACGAACAGCCGACAGCGGCCGCACGCACGCTGTTTGCTACGCATTATCACGAACTGAACGAGATGGAACGCTCATTCAAACGAATCCGGAATTACAACGTGTCCGTCAAGGAAACCGATAATAAGGTGCTTTTCCTCCGAAAACTGATTCCGGGCGGCAGCGAACACAGTTTCGGCATCCACGTAGCGAAAATGGCCGGTATGCCCAAAAGCATCGTCAAACGCGCCAACGAAATTCTCAAACAGCTGGAAGAAGAAAATAGCCAGACAGGTATCGGCGGCCAGACCGGTATCAGCAGCAAGCCTGTAAAAAACATCGCATCCGGCGGCGAGGGTTACCAATTGAGTTTCTTCCAGTTGGACGATCCCGTCCTCAGTCAGGTGCGCGATGAAATCAGGAATTTGGATGTGAATAATCTTACGCCGATTGAGGCGCTGAACAAACTGAATGAGATTAAACGGATCATCAACTCATAGGGAAAACGCCCTGTTCACGGCGGCTGCCGGAAGCCCAAGAACCTGTCCTTTCCAAAGAATTTTCACTTGGATGTGACGTTGTTCTGCCGATTATTAGTACCTTTGTCTTGTTTTGAAATAGCTGTCTTCAAAGAAATAGACGCTTTAACGCGAAACGGACAGAAAAAAATGAACGAATGAAGAAATACCTGATGGATTTGAAAGTGGTGGAGAATCAGCGGCTTCACCGCGATTACAGTTTGCTGAAACTGACGGCCGACGAGGCCTTGCCGGAAATGTGGCCGGGGCAGTTTGCCGAAGTGCGGGTGGATGGATCGCCGTCCACTTTCTTGCGTCGTCCGGTTTCTATTCATTATATAAACCGGCAGGCCAATGAATTATGGCTGTTGATACGGTTGGCCGGTGAAGGAACGCGTCGGCTGGCTGCCTGTCGCGCCGGGGAAACGGTGAACCTGATTTTGCCGCTGGGCAAGGGATTTACCCTGCCGCAAACGCCTGTCCGTTCCGGGATATTGCTTGTCGGCGGAGGAGTGGGCGTCGCTCCGCTGCTTTTCTTGGGCGAAACATTGAAACAGCATGGGTGCAGTCCGACATTCTTATTGGGCTTCCGCACCCGAAACGACATCCTGCAACTTGAAGATTTCCGGTCGAAAGGAACGGTATATGTTACGACAGAAGATGGTTCGGCAGGCGAAAAGGGCTTTGTGACAGACCATTCCATTCTGCAAAATGAACGGTTTGAATGGATCTACGTGTGCGGCCCGAAACCGATGATGATGGCCGTAGCGCGGTATGCGGCGCAGACCGGCGCAAAGTGCGAAGTGTCCTTAGAAAACACCATGGCCTGCGGCATAGGCGCGTGTCTGTGCTGTGTGGAACGGACAACGGAAGGCCACGTTTGCGTATGCACCGAAGGCCCCGTGTTCAATATCAACCGGTTGGAATGGCTGGTTCGGGACGGAAAACAGCAGTGTTGAATTTGGAAAATATAGAAACGAACTATGGCAGACTTAACAACCAAAATAGGCGATTTGACATTAAAAAATCCGGTAATGACGGCTTCGGGCACGTTCGGATACGGGTTGGAATATGCGGATTTTATAGATTTGTCGCGCCTGGGAGGCATTGTAGTCAAAGGGACTACGCTCCATTCGCGTGAAGGCAATTCCTATCCCCGCCTGGCAGAAACACCGTCGGGGATGTTGAATGCAGTCGGACTGCAAAACAAAGGCGTGGATTATTTTATTCGTCACATTTATCCTGAAATAAAAAATATTCAAACGAATATGATTATCAATGTCAGCGGTTCCACCGTTGAAATGTACGCAGAATGTGCGAAAAAAATCGCATCGCTGGAACAGATCCCGGCCATCGAACTGAATATCTCCTGCCCGAACGTGAAAGAAGGCGGTATGGCTTTCGGAGTCAGTTGCAGTGCGGCGGCGGAGGTCGTGAGGGCTGTGCGCAAGGCATATCCTAAAACGCTGATTGTGAAACTTTCGCCGAATGTGACGGACATTACTGAAATCGCTCGTGCGGTAGAAGCGGAAGGCGCCGATGCTGTTTCGCTGATTAACACCCTGTTAGGCATGGCGATTGACGTAGAGAAACGGCAACCGGTCTTGTCCACTGTGACGGGCGGACTGTCCGGCCCATGCATTAAACCTGTGGCTCTGCGCATGGTATGGCAGACCTGCCGGGCGGTAAAAATTCCCGTTATCGGGATGGGGGGGATTGCCGGATGGCAGGATGCCGTGGCTTTTATGCTGGCCGGCGCATCGGCTGTCCAGATCGGCACGTATCATTTTATTGATCCGGCTGTTTCGGTGAAGGCGATAGACGGTATCAACGGCTATTGTGACCGGAATGGTTTCGGTTCGGTGGGCGAACTGATCGGAAAATTAAACGATTTTAAATTATAAAATGGACTTTATATGATAAAAAAGAGTTGCATCGCTATTTTTAGTGCCCTTGGGGTTTTCCTTGTCGGAAATGCGCAAAATGTATGGATTCCGGATGAGAATCTAAAATCCTATTTAATAGAACATTTTGATACGGATAAGGACGGGGAGATTTCCGAAGCCGAAGCAAGCGTTGTCAAAGTGATCACATACAATACCAAACCGCTATATTCCTTAGAAGGAATTGAGCATTTCACGGCGCTGGAAGAGTTGGATTGTTCGTACTCCAATCTTTTTGAGCGCGGCGGCTTAACATCCATTCGTCTTGACCGGAATACGGCATTGCGGAAACTGCGCTGTAACAACAATCGGTTAGACACATTGGATCTTGGCGCTAACCGTATCCTGACGGAACTGCAATGCGCCGGTAATAATTTAAAATCTTTGAATATCAGTCAATTTACGCAGCTGGAAGAACTTTGGTGCAATCATAATAAATTGGAAATCTTGAATTTGCGGGGCTGTGCCGCTTTGGAGATAGTGAATGTAAGCGCTAATATGCTGGATACGTTGGATTTGTCGTCGTGCAAAGCATTGCGCTGGTTGGATTGTTCCGAAAACCGGCTAAAAACCTTGGATACAGGCTACAGTCCGACCTTAGAAAATCTGTTATGTTCTGATAATCAAATTGAGTTGTTGGATCTTCGCCGGAATGTGGCGTTACAGGAATTATATTGTGGACATAACAGCATGGATACGTTGGATTTGAGCCTGAACGTGGCGCTGAAGGATTTGGATTGTGGAAGCAACCGGCTGAAATACTTGGATTTGAGTAACAATCCGGCTTTGACGGATCTGGAATGTAGCATCAATCAATTGACCGTTTTGGACGTATGTCATAATCCGGAACTTAACCAGCTGTATTGTAATGCAATGCCCTCGCTAAAATCGATTTACCTGAGAAAAAATCATACCTATGAGCAATTGAGTTACCTGCAGATGTTAGTGATCACCTATGAGGTGGATTTACAAACCGGTACGGCGGAAGTGATCACCCTTGCCAAACCGGAGGAGCCGGAAGAAACGATCCGGCAACAGGAAACCGTTCCATCAAACAAACCCAAGACGGCACGCGAAATTTATTACGATTCGGCAAGAAGAATCGAAGCCGAACGCAAATTAGCAGAGGCAAAACGCAAGGAAGAAGCTGAACGACGGGCGGCAATCCGCACATATACAGGTTTGATCAACGTGCCGGATTCGGCGTTTCTGGTCTTTCTGACAGCCCGTTTCGACCTGGATCACGACGGACGTATTTCCGGCGCTGAAGCCCGGGCCGTGAAAGAAATAAATTGTGCAAATTCAGGCATTGAATCGTTGGAGGGTATTGAATATTTTACGGCGCTGGAAACGCTGAAGTGTAACGGCAACCGAATTAAAACGCTGGATATGAGCTATCATCCGTTGCTAAAAACATTAGACTGCTCGCACAATAAGGTGCACTGGTTGGACGTGCTGCAAAATCAGGCGCTGGAAACATTAGATTGTTCGGACAACAATCTGATTACAATTAATATAAGCGAAAACAAGGCCTTGAGGATTCTGAAATGCAGCAGCGTAAGGCTGATTAAACTGGATGTAAGCAAAAACGTGTTACTAAATGTGTTAAGTTGTCACAATAACCATCTGACAGCCTTGGATATTACGCATAATACGGCCTTGGACAGCCTGACATGCAGCAGAAACAAACTCCGGACACTGGATATTGCGCGGAACGATCGGCTGATTTTCCTGAACTGTGGCGGCAATCAACTGACAAACATTGATATAAGCTATAATCAGGCGCTGAAAGGATTGGTGTGCGATGATAATATGCTGGCGGCCATTGACATAAGTCGCAATGTCGGCCTCGAAAAATTAGACTGCGGCAGGAATCAATTGAATACCATTGACGTGAGTCGTAATGCAGGATTGAAGGAATTATCTTGCAAAGGCAATCAAATAAAGCAGTTGGACGTAAGTCGCAACAGTTCGTTGGTGCGGCTGAACTGTTCAGGCAACCAATTGGAAGTCATAGATGTACGGAAGAATAAAAACCTGAAATTCGTTGAAACAGCGCCTATGCCTACCCTGGTAACGCTCCTTTGCCCGCGCGAAGTCGTCTATTCCAAACTGGCATATCCGATAACGGCGAAAGTGGATTATAAATAATTTATAAATATATGAATAGCAAAATTTTATGCCTGTTAAGCCTGTTGTGGGCATTGACAATCCAGTGCCAGAATCATCCGGCGCCAAATCAACCTGTTGAAACATCCGTTGAATTATCTACCAACGATACGTTTCTGCTCAACCTCTATCGAGCCGCCGAAACGGTATGTGCGGGCAACATTCGCAACTTTGCCGGTCGCAACGTTCTCATTGAGGGTGGCGGCTACAATGGCGTGTGGATAGAGACCCAGCCGATGGGCGGCGAGATGTATGCCAAGCGCGACATCACGCCGGGGATGAACAATATGCTTTATCTGATTGAGTTTCAAGATGAAAATGGACGCATGCCCGGTCTGGTGGGTTTTGAAAACGATAAGCCGCACGCCGTCTGGACCTGCATGGGCGATATCTATTTTCCGTTCCCTGCGCTCAATATGTATTACTGGAACAAGAAGCGCGACAAGGCTTTTCTGCGGAAGGTTTACGATGCTTTTGAGCTCTTTGACGAGTACCGCTGGCGCTACCGCGATTCGGACGGCGACGGTTGCCTTGAGACCTGGTGCGTCTGGGACACCGGTGAGGATAACTCGCTACGCTTTGCCGGCACTAAACTAAACGTTGGCGGCTGGATGGGCGAAACGCCACCCGATGACCCCGTTTTTCCCGTAGAATCAATGGATTACATGGCAAACTCGTATGATATGCGAATGACGATGGCGCGTATTTCTGAACTGCTCGGCATGGGCAAGGAACGCGAATGGCGCGAAAAGGCTAAAGTTGTGCAGGATAAGATTATAGACTATCTCTGGGACGAAAGCAAAGGCGCCTGCTTTGACCGCGACCGCGAAAACCGCACCATGCCGACCCTCGTCCACAACAACCTGCGGCTGATGTATCACAACGTTTTCACGCAGGAAATGGCCGACCGCTTCGTGCGCGAGCATCTGCTTAACCCCGATGAGTTCTGGACGCCTTTCCCGCTGCCCTCAATTGCCGTGAACGACCCTATTTTCCGCAACGGCGTGGACAACGACTGGGGCGGTCCGTGTATGGGACTGACCTATCAAAGGGCTATCCATGCGCTTGAAAACTATGGCTATTACGATGTTATAACCCAACTTGGATTGAAATTGATTCGTACGGTCGGTCAGAAAAATTTTTTTTCACAACAGTTCGACCCGTTCACGGGAGAGTTTGGAACGGTGGACTGGCGCAAAGACTACGGACCTACAACGCTAAGCATACTCGAATATATTTCGCGGCTATATGGTATTCATATTCAATATGATGAAGTGTGGTGGGGCGCCTTGGGAGACGGCGAACACCGGATTTCATACACTCAGCATTGGGATGGCGACGCGTTCACAGTGCAATCTGAAAACGGCGTCGCGAAAGGGTTTATCAACGGAAAGGAAATTTTCTGCGTCAGCAATGGTGTACGTGTCGTTACCGATTGGCGGGGAAAGGTCAGTAAGGTAATCAATATCACCGATAAACAGCTAACCGTGGATTACAACGCAGGAAAAAAGAAAGGGACAACCGTGCTGCAACCGAATCAGTCTTATGTGCCGTAATCTTATACGATTTCCCATCCCGAGTCCGTTATATACAAAAATTTGGTGATTGAGAATATTTTTGTACTTTTGTGAAATCATTTCGGTAAGGTATGCGACAGAAAAAGATTAGGCAAGCGATTGGAATATTGGCATTATGCGGATGTGTGGGATATGTTTCCGCCCAGTATCAGGTAAGCGGAGGCGCTAAAACGCCGTTGCTTGCTGTGGATAATACGCAGCATCGCATTCGGGTTTATTTAGTGTACGGTACGGAGAACGTAACAATCAGTTATACCGCACCATCCACTTCACACCAGTGGTATCGTTATCGTACTAAGGCGCTGGAAGCGGAAGCTATCTCTTCGGATCAGCAGGGTACAACTTCCGTCATAAGCGGTTTGGAGGATGGATGCGGCTATTTTGTGAAGGAGGGGGATGAACTTGCGTCGTATATTTGGATTATTGATTACAGTAAATACCCGTCCGACTTGCGGGAACTGCGCGTTTCGGAAGATGCCGACCCGTGCGAAACATTGCGTTTAGACGGCATAAATGAAACGCAAACACTGTATTATCAGGCGCCTATCGGCACCCGCCTCGCTATTGAGCGCCAATATGAAGTGATTTACAGGACGCTGATCTGGCAGGATAATACGAAACAATTCATTCAGGCGCTGATGGATACGACGATCAAAGGCGATCCGCTACGCACCTCGTTCATTCCGCCGCTCACGGATACGGAAATTCAGGTGACGGGCGACCTTTTTGCCCGCCATTTCGGAGTGGAAAAGTCCGTTTCGACGCCTGTCTATACGGCTGTAGCCCTTGAGGTATATGCTGATACATTAGTCACATCCGATAGCCAGTCGAACATATCGCACGATGAAGGAGCTATCCTTGCGCCGGCCGATGTACGCTTTACGGCTTACGCCAATTCGCCTGTCGCATCGTTATTTATATGGAAAGTGACCCGAAGTGAAGAGCCGGACAATCCGCTTGTTCGCTTTACGGAGCAGGAAATGGAATATTCGTTCAATCGGATGGGCGACTACTTGGTGACGCTGGAAGTGAGTGATCGCACCGGTAAATGTACGAATACGAATTTTACCTATAAAATAAACATAACGGAAACCCAGATGGAGGCGCCGAATATCTTTACTCCGGAAGTATCGCCGGGTATGAATGACGAATTTAAGGTGGCCTACCAGTCGGTGGTGCGCTTTCAGGCGTGGATCTTTAACCGGATGGGAACCGAACTGTTTCACTGGACGGATCCTTCCAAAGGCTGGGACGGGAAATATCGGGGGAAATATGTTCCTGCAGGGACGTATTTCTACGTGATTGAATATACCGGGACGGATGGGAAAACGCACAAGAAAAGCGGCGATGTGATGGTTGTCCGTTCAAATAAATTTTCAAAAAATAAAGGAAATGAAGTGGTTGAGTAGTATAATCTGTTTTTTTGCAGGAGTCGTGTTCTGCGTGATATTGTCTTTAGTGAGCGATTCGTCGCGATCGGAGCAGCCAATGGCTCAAAATCCGGCGCAACCGTCGCCGGAATGTCTGAACAGGTCGCCGGAGGTTCCTTCGCAAATCGTGTTTTGCGGGCAAACCGTTCATTTGAAACGATATAACATGGCGGAAGGGATGGACAGGGAACTGAGCAGTTTCTCGTATCTTCATGCCTCAACCATGTTGTGTCTGAAGCGAGCAAACAGGTATTTCCCCGAAATAGAGCCGATTTTGAAAGCCAATGGCGTTCCGGACGACTTCAAGTACCTGGCCGTCGTAGAAAGCCTGCTCGACCCGTGCGCCGTTTCTCCGGCGCGCGCTGCAGGAATCTGGCAGTTTTTGGAATCTACCGCCAAACAATATGGCTTGGTTGTCACTTCAACAGTGGACGAACGGTATAATGTGCGACGCTCTACGGAAGCAGCCTGCAAGTACTTACTGGATGCATACAAAATCTATGGCGACTGGACGGCCGTAGCTGCATCCTATAATGCCGGTATGGGACGCATATCGGGCGAACTTGGAAAACAAAAAGTCGCCTCGGTATTTGATCTGTGGTTAGTGGAAGAAACAACGCGCTACGTTTATCGTATTTTCGCTATCAAACAGGTATTTGAAGATCCGCGCAAATATGGTTTTGCTATTCATGCAAAAAATCTGTATAAACCAATGCAATACAGGGAAATAAAAGTTAATGAAGACATCCCTGACCTGGTTGCGTATGCCCAAAAATATCAAATCACATTTGCCGACCTGAAACGATTCAATCCCTGGCTGAAAGATACGAAATTAGACGTGAACGGGAAAAGTTTTGTCCTGTTAATCCCTTCCGAAGAAGAATTATACTACGAATCGCCCAACAAGGAGGTATATGATACGCGATGGATACAGGAAGAATAGAAAAATCTGAAAGCAAGAATTTTATGTCTAATGAACCAATCATAACGGAAAATGATTTTATTTCCGTATATGGCGCACGGGTGCATAACCTGAAGAATATTGACGTCCGTATGCCACGCAACTGCCTTTCGGTGATTACGGGAATGAGCGGGAGCGGGAAGTCTTCGTTGGCGTTTGATACGATTTTTGCCGAAGGACAACGGCGCTATATTGAGACTTTTTCAGCGTATGCCCGTAATTTTCTCGGAAATATTGAACGTCCGGATGTGGATAAAATCACCGGCTTAAGCCCCGTAATATCCATTGAACAGAAAACGACCAACAAAAACCCGCGCTCAACAGTCGGCACCACGACGGAGATTTACGATTTTTTTCGCCTGCTCTACGCTCGCGCCGGAGAAGCCTATTCGTACCTGAGCGGCGAAAAAATGGTAAAATATACGGAAGAACAAATTGTCGGACTGATTCTGGATGAGTATAACGACCGGAAAATATACCTTTTAGCTCCGCTTATACAAAACAGAAAGGGGCATTATAAGGAACTGTTTGAGCAAATTCGCAAGAAGGGCTACCTGAATGTGCGTGTGGACGGGGAATTGAAAGAGATTAGACCGGGAATGAAATTAGACCGCTACAAAATGCACAGCATTGAAGTAGTGATTGACAAACTGCAGGTGCGATCGGCTGACGAACAGCGGCTGAAAGATAGCCTGCGCATAGCAATGAAACAGGGGAACGGCCTTATTCTCCTGCTGGACGTTGAAACGGAACAGATCCGCTTTTACAGCCGTCGGTTGATGTGCCCCGTGACAGGTCTTTCCTACAGTGAGCCTGCACCCCATAATTTCTCATTCAATTCGCCGCACGGTGCATGTCCCCGCTGTAAAGGGCTGGGGCAAATCAATTTGCTGGATATGGAAAAAATCGTTCCCGATACGAACCTCAGCATCTACAATGGTGGAATCGTGGCGTTAGGGAAATATCGAAACATATTGATATTCTGGCAGATTGAATCGTTGTGCAAAAAACATGGTGTAACGATTAAAACGCCTATCAAAGATATTCCGGAAGAAGCCATGGACGAAATCATGAACGGCACCGATGACCGGCTTCCTATCACGAACGAATCGTTAGGCCATTCCAACTATCTGTTTTCATACGAAGGAGTTGCCAAATACATCATGATGCAGCAGGATAGCGATGCGCCGGCTTCCGCCCAGAAATGGGCGGGACAGTTCATCAGCCTCACGACCTGCCCCGAATGTCAGGGCAAACGCCTGAATAAAGAAGCGTTGCATTATCGCATAGAAGGGAAAAACATTGCCGAACTGGCAGAAATGGATATTGCCGAATTGCAAAAATGGGTGAATAGCGTCGAACAGAATTTATCTTCGCGGCAACAACAGATCGCCGTAGAGATTTTGAAGGAAATCCGTTCGCGCATCCAATTTATGGTAGATGTGGGTCTGGAATACCTGTCGCTCAATCGCGGATCGGCTACGCTTTCCGGCGGCGAAAGTCAGCGTATCCGGCTGGCCACGCAGATAGGCAGCCAATTAGTAAATGTGCTTTATATCCTGGATGAACCAAGTATTGGCCTGCACCAGCGCGACAATATGCGTTTGATCCGTTCGCTCAAAGAGTTAAGGGATACGGGCAATTCCATTATCGTAGTGGAACACGACAAGGAAATGATGCTGAGCGCCGACTATGTGGTGGACATGGGGCCAAAGGCCGGTCGCTTGGGCGGCCAGATTGTTTTTGCCGGAACGCCCAAAGAAATGTTGCAGGCCAATACGCTGACTTCTGCTTACTTAAACGGGAAAACACAAATTGCTATTCCCGCCGCACGACGCAAAGGAAATGGCAAATGGCTCACACTGAACGGCGCCACCGGCAACAACCTGAAAAAAATCAACGTTTCGTTCCCATTGGGAACGCTGATTTGCGTCACGGGCGTGTCGGGAAGCGGTAAATCTACCTTAATAAATAATACGCTTCATCCTATCCTGAGCCAGCATTTCTACCGTTCATTAGAATCGCCCTATCCCTATAAAACTATCGAAGGAATAGACTTGATAGATAAAATTGTCAAAGTAGATCAAACGCCCATCGGACGGTCGCCACGAAGCAATCCGGCTACTTATACCGGCCTTTTTTCCGATATACGCAATCTGTTCGTGGACTTGCCCGAAGCTAAAATGCGAGGTTACAAACCGGGGCGTTTCTCATTCAATGTGGCCGGCGGCCGGTGTGAAACCTGTAAAGGGAATGGTTACAAGACCATAGAGATGAATTTCCTGCCGGATGTGATGGTGCCTTGCGAAGAATGCCACGGTAAACGTTATAACCGCGAAACGCTGGAAGTGCGCTTTCGCGGGAAATCTATCGCCGATGTCCTGAACATGACCATTAACATGGCGGTGGAATTTTTTGAAAATATTCCATCTATTTATCACAAAATTAAGGTATTGCAGGATGTTGGATTAGGCTATATAAAACTTGGGCAGCCGGCTACGACGCTTTCAGGCGGCGAAAGCCAGCGGGTGAAACTCGCTACCGAACTGTCCAAACGGGACACGGGGCGTACCATGTACCTTCTCGATGAGCCGACTACAGGACTTCATTTTGAAGATATCCGTGTCTTGCTCGATGTTCTTAATCGGCTGGTTGACAAAGGGAATACTATTGTCATTATTGAACATAACCTTGATATTATCAAATGTGCGGATTATATTATTGATATGGGGCCGGAAGGTGGGATGAAAGGCGGAAAAATCCTCTTTGCCGGAACACCGGAAGAAATGATCGCCTCCAAAGTAAAAAGTTATACAAGACCGTTCCTGGAAGAAGAACTGCGCGGAATCAAAACGGGAAATCGGCACAAAAAAGGCTGACATCCAAAGAAGATGTTCAGCCTTACAAACTTGGTAAATAACGTTGTTCTACCAGGGCTCGAACCTGGAATTTCAGGACCAGAATCTGACGTGTTACCATTACACCATAGAACAATACTTTATTTCCACCCGGATAAATAGCTCCGTTGCGGTTGCAAATGTAAGCTGTTTTTCTTTCCCGTCAAAATTTTTTTTATTTTTTTTGCCCAACGCGCCATTGTTTTTTTAATCATCCTCATCTCGTTATTTAGAATAATTCTAAATAATAATCAATAAATGAGTAATAATAAAATATATAATTACGATGAATAGAGATTGTACGGGACATGTCAGGCCTAAATTATCAATTTTCCCGCCGGATTTCCGTTATTCATTTTACAAAGGAACGATACACGATGAGGAAGATTGTATTTGCGACCAACAACGCGCATAAATTGAAGGAAGTACGCGCCATCATGCCTGCCGGAACGGAAATTGTCGGGCTGGCAGACATGCGCTTTTCAGGCGATCTGCCTGAAACGTCCGACACGCTGGAAGGCAATGCTTTGCAGAAGGCTCGTATGGTTCACAATACGTTTGGGTGCGACTGTTTTGCCGATGATACCGGACTGGAAGTTAAGGTATTGAATGGCAAGCCGGGCGTCCATTCGGCGCGTTACGCAGGCGAGGCGTGCGACAGTTTGGCTAATATCCGCAAATTGCTCGGCGAATTGTCCGGATGTGCCGACCGAAACGCTCGCTTCAGAACAGTGATTGCGCTTATTTTCAACGGCGAAGAATACCTGTTTGACGGTGTCGTGAACGGTCATATCATCGAAACGATGCGCGGAAGCGGAGGATTCGGTTACGATTCGGTGTTCGTGCCCGAAGATTATACGAATACGTTTGCCGAACTCGGCGATGACATTAAAAATGCCATCAGCCACCGCGCCCGGGCTGTAGCCAAATTAGCCGGATTTTTAATTCAAAATAAAGAATAATTCTAATGATGAAACGATATACTATTCTTATTATAAATATTTTACTGTTTGCGCAATCGCTTATAGCCCAGCAAGTCGGAGAGTGGCATTCTTATTTGGCGTGTTATAACACGGCAGCCGTAGCCGAAGCCTCCAACAATGTATTCGCGCTTGCTGACGGCACCCTGTACAGTTACGGAAAAGACGACCAACGAGTGACTATCTATTCCAAACAGACCGGATTAAGCGATTCGCAAATCAAATTAATGGACTATCACCTCGAAACGAAAACCCTGCTGCTGGTTTACAGCAACGGCAATATAGACCTGATGGATGCTGACGGCGTCTATAACTTGCCGTTCCTGATGAATACGACCGATATTACGGATAAGGAAGTGACCGGCATCTGTTTTTACGGGGAAAAGGCTTATCTGTGTACCCATTTCGGCGTGATGGTCATCCAGATGCGCCGAAAAGAAATTGCCGAAACGTATAAATTAAATGAGGCGACTTATTCCGTATGTATCCGCGGCGAAACTATCTATGCCGCTACGGAAAACGGACTGCTTAAAGCCTCCATTCGGGATAACTTACTGGATACTCATAACTGGCAAAAAGTGACATTAACCAATGCGGAGTTTGAACCGAAAGACATCCGCGGGATGTCTTTATTCCAAAATATGGTTTGTTTAAGCGTCGAAGGAACGGGCGTTTTCTATATGGATGAAGGCGAAAGCGTGAAATCACTGATTAAATCAACGAGCATCAAGGGAATGAAACTTCAGGCCGACAGACTCATCCTTTTCACCGCTTCTCGAATGTACGTATATGATACGCTTACCAACTATGAATCGGCAAATTTCGGAACCATCAACGACATTGCAGCCCTGACCGCCGATGGCAGTTATTGGCTGGCGACCGGCGAAGGAGGCCTGGTTGGCGTCAAACGGAAAGAAGCAAATCAGTTTGAGCCATTTGTCGCTGATATACAGATAGCAGGACCAAAACGCAATCTGGCTGCATTTATGACCATGCACAACGGCAAATTGTGGATTGTCGGAGGAGGACGTTCCCGAACAACCCGTTATTATAATCCGGGGACACTGATGACGTATCAAAATGGCGAATGGTTCAATTATGACGAAAAAGTGGTCGTCAAACAAGCAGGATACGGCATAAACGACTATATGACAGTAGTGGTAGATCCTGACGACGAAACACATTTCTATGTCGGCACATGCGGTGAAGGCGTGCTCGAATATAAGAATAATGAGTACGTGCAACTTTATAATCATCTGAACAGCGCGTTACAAACGATATTTCCGAACAACAGCGACGCCAACCGCTATGTCCGTGTTCAGGGAATGTGCTATGACAAGCACAAAAACCTGTGGATGACAAACAGTGAAGTCCCCAATGGGATTGTAGTGCGAACGGCGGACGGCCAATGGACATCGCTTTTCTTCCCCGGCATCACAAACTCATATATAATTGATCAAATTACGATTACGTCGAACGGATATAAATGGGTAAATGTGCCGCATAGCAGTACAAGTACCGGCGTGCTGGTGTTTGACGACCGCGAAACGCCAAGTGACGGGTCTGATGATGTGTACAACTTTTTCTCTTCATTCAAAAGTGGCGCAGGAACTTTGATTGAAGCGGGAGCCTATTATTGCGTGGTGGAAGATATGAATGGAGAAATTTGGATCGGAACAGACAAAGGCCCTATCTACTGCTCTGCACCTAATCGCGCTATCGAAAATCCTGATAATCTTTATTTCAATCGCATCCTGCGCACGAACGAAAATGATGAGAACTATTATTTCCTGAACGGCGAACAGGTGAGGGCGATTGCGGTGGATGGCGGCAATCGCAAATGGCTTGGCACATCCGGATCAGGCATTTTTCTTGTCAGCCCCGACGGACAGGAGACGATTCACCAGTTTACTACCGCGAACTCGCCGCTCTATTCAAACAATATCCAAAGTATTGTGATTGACCACCAAACAGGAGAGGTCTTTATCGGTACCGACAAAGGGCTGATTTCCTATCGTGGCGAAGCCATCACGCCAAGCGAAAGTTACTCGGATGTGTACGCTTTTCCTAATCCCGTGCATCCCGCGCAAGACAATCAGGTGATAATCACCGGATTAATGGGAGATTCCAACGTTAAAATTACCGATCTGAATGGCCATTTAATCTATCAAGGCAAATCGGCCGGCGGACAGATGTCGTGGAACTGCCGCACCGCCAACGGACAAATTGTGGCGTCGGGGATTTATCTTGTACTTGCTTCTACTCCGGGCGCCAAAGAAAGTGTCGTGACAAAAATTGCCGTCATAAAATAAGGGTGCATCACTCTTCCGGCTGAATCCAGCGCACGTATGCAAAATCCATCCGATGAGGCAATTTGTCGTTTATCGGAAAAACACGGAACCCTATTTTCAGATGGCCGTATTCCGACATCTTGCCTTTCAGCCCGAAATAGAGTTTACGGCCTTCTTCCTTCAGCAATTCAAAAGGCGAAGCAGACACAAATTCGAGTTTATGGGTTTCGGAATTCTCGCGGCTGTAAACGATCTCAAGCCCTAACCGGCATTTCAGTTCTCCCCTGTCAATAACCACATTAACGGTGTAGTCATCGCCGACAATCATGTTTGTAGCCGGTTCGTAGCGGAATGACTCAACGCGGAAACTGTTCCAATGTTCAGCCACTTCTTTTTTCCAGGCAGCGATCTCCTTAGCTTCCGCATAGTTATTTTCGGCCAGAAGTGCCGATCGGGTCGCTAATTTGTTATAAAAACGGTCAATGTAATCGTCCAACATCCGTTTCATCGTGTAGTCCGGCGCAATTTGCGAGATGGAATTTTTGATATACTGTATCCATTCCGGCGAATAGCCTTTGCTGTTTTTGGCAAAGTAGAGCGGGATGATTTCATCTTCCAAAATATGATAAATCGTTGCTGCATCCAACTGATCCTGATATTGTTGGTTTTCGTAAGTGCGCTGGTCGGTCAATGCCCACCCGGCGCCTTCGCGATAGCCTTCATACCACCAACCGTCAAGCACGGAAAAGTTGAGCACACCGTTCATTTCCGCCTTTTCGCCGGAGGTGCCGGAGGCTTCCAGCGGACGGGTCGGCGTATTGAGCCATACGTCCACCCCCGAAATCAGGCGACGCGCCAGTCGCATGTCGTAATTCTCAAGAAAGATGATTTTTCCAAGAAACTCAGGGCGATGTGAAATTTCCACAATATGTTTGATCAGCCCCTGTCCGCCGCCGTCGGCCGGATGCGCTTTGCCGGTGAATACGAACTGGATAGGGAACTTTTCATTATTCAGGATTTTAGCCAACCTGTCCAGGTCGGTAAACAATAGATAAGCGCGCTTATACGTAGCAAAACGGCGTCCAAAACCGACTAACAGGGCGTTCGGATTGATTTTCTCCAACAGGGAAACGACTTTGCCCGGATCACCCTGATTTTTAAGCCAGTTGTCCCTGTATTGCTCTTTGATGTATTCCGTCAGTTTGTGTTTCAATTTCTTCCTGATATCCCATATTTCAGCGTCAGGCACTCTTTGAATAGCTTCCCAGATCGCTTTATTAGACTGGTCATTCAGGAAATTCGCATCAAAGACTTCAGCATAATATTTTTTCCATTCAGTGGCTGTCCAGGTCGGCATGTGTACACCGTTGGTGACATAGCCTACATGTAATTCTTCCGGGAAATAGCCCTTCCAGACGGGTGCAAACATGTTTTGTGAGACCTTGCCGTGCAACTTACTGACCCCATTGGCTTCCTGACAGGTATTGAGCGCAAAGGTACTCATGGAGAATTTTTCCTGACTGCCGGGATTTTCGCGTCCCATATCAATAAAATCACCCCACGAAATGCCCATTTTTTCAGGGAATTTGCTCATGTATTTACCGAAAAGCGCTTCATCAAAATAATCGTGGCCTGCAGGCACGGGCGTATGAACCGTATAAAGCGACGAGGCGCGGACAATTTCCAGCGCTTCGTTAAAGTCCAATTTTTCATTCTGGATATAATCCAGTAACCGTTGTACGTTAATCAGGGCGGCATGGCCTTCATTACAGTGATATACCTGCTTTTTGATGCCTAACTTATTGAGCAGCAATATACCGCCAATGCCCAACATGTATTCCTGTTTCATGCGGTTTTCCCAGTCGCCGCCATAGAGTTGGTGCGTTATAGACCGATCCCACTCATTGGTTTCCGGTACATCCGTATCCATCAGGTACAAAGGCACACGCCCGACACTGACTTTCCAGACATGCGCATAAATCATACGGTCAGGAAAAGGCACTTCCAGCACCATCGGGTCGCCGGAAGGCGTTTTCATTTGCGTAATAGGCAATTGACTGAAATTTTGGGCTTCATAGTTTGCAATTTGTTGCCCGTCCATGGACAGCGATTGCGTAAAATAACCATAGCGATACAAAAAACCCACTGCCACAAGGTCTATATGACTGTCGCTCGCTTCTTTCAGATAATCGCCCGCCAATATACCCAATCCGCCGGAATAGATCTTCAATACATTGGTCAATCCGTATTCCATGCTGAAATAGGCTACGGATGGTTTGGCCGGATTCGGCCGGGCATTTATATATTCCTTGAACTGATTGTAAACCGTTGAAATTCTTGCCATCAAAACATTGTCGGCAAGGATTTCTTCTATCCGTTTACGCGATAACCGCTGAAGAAGCAATACCGGGTTTCCCTCGGTCTGCTTCCACAATCCGGAATCAATGTCGCCAAACAGTTTGGCGCCTTCATGATTCCATACCCACCAGAGATTGGATGCGATCTCCTGAAGAGGCCCCAATTCTTCCGGAAGTTTGGAATGAGAATACACATCTTTCCAAACAGGGTCGTTCGATTCTTTTGTCTTAATTTTCATTACGCTGATATTCTTTTACTTACCGCTCAAAAGAGGTAAGATAGTTATGAAAAACAGGGCAAAGGTAACGTTTTTTCACGGGAAAGATATACCTTTGCAGAAAATTTCGTACATGATTCTATATGATACAATCTATGACCGGATTCGGAAAAGTTACCGCCGAACTCCCGTCCCAAAAGGTAACAATTGAAATTAAGTCAGTGAACAGCAAACAGTTTGATCTGTCCGTGCGAATCCCGCCTCAGTACAGGGAAAAGGAATTGCAGATGCGTAATGAATTGATACAATCACTGGAACGCGGAAAAATCGAACTGAACATCACGGTGGAGTGTATTGGAGCAGATACTACATCAAAAATCAATATGCCTGTGGTAGAGGGTTATGCAGAGCAAATCCGGACAATTTCACGAACATTGGATATGGCGTTGCCATCGGATTGGTTTCAGACCTTGCTCCGGTTGCCGGATGTGGTTAGAACCGACACGACCGGAGTGGACGAGTCGGAGTGGAACGTCGTGTACGAAGCGTTACGCGAAGCCATTCGTCAATTGAAGGAGTTCCGGACACAGGAAGGCGCCATGCTGAAAGAACTGTTCGAGAAAAAGATTTCAAATATTGCAGGGTTGCTGACGCAGATAGATACGTATGAAAACGAACGGTTGGACAAAATCAGAACGCGCATTCTTGATAACCTGCGACGAGTCGGCGATATCGAATACGATCCCAGCAGGTTTGAACAGGAAATGTTTTTTTACATTGAAAAATTAGATATTAATGAGGAAAAATCGCGTTTGGACAATCACTTGAAATATTTTATCCAAACGCTGGACGAAGCGCAGGGGCAAGGCAAAAAACTTGGCTTTATTTCTCAGGAAATCGGACGTGAAATCAATACGTTGGGCGCTAAAAGCAATCACATTGAAATACAAAAAATTGTCGTCCAGATGAAAGACGAGTTGGAACAAATCAAGGAACAGGTCTTGAATATTCTGTGATAGAGGACAATTATCTATGATTCAAACGAATAACAAATGAACAAGGAAGGGAAAGTGATTCTGTTTTCAGCGCCGTCGGGATCAGGAAAATCAACGATTATCCATCATTTATTGCAACAGGGTCTGCCTTTGCAGTTTTCGATTTCGGCTACCAGTCGTCCCCCCCGCAGCAAAGAACAGGACGGCGTAGATTATTATTTTATGACGCCGGAACTGTTTCAAGCCCGCGTGAATGCCGGCGATTTCCTTGAATATGAAGAAGTTTATCCCGGCTCATTTTACGGAACGCTAAAGTCGGAAGTGGACAGGATTTCAAATGCCGGATGCTATGCCGTCTTCGACGTGGATGTTGCCGGCGGTTGCCGTATTAAAGCCTGTTATGGCGCTAAAGCATTGGCCGTCTTTATTCAACCGCCTTCCTTGGAAGAATTGCGCAAGCGATTGGAAAACAGAGGCGCCGAATCGCCTGAAGTCATCCGGAAACGGTTAGAGAAAGCCGCCTACGAACTTTCCTTCGCGCCAAAATACGACGTCGTGATTACAAATGACCGGCTCGAACAGGCGCAGGAAGAAGTATTACGGGTTGTTCAACAATTTATTGGCGCATGAAGAAAACAGGTATTTTTTCAGGCTCATTTAATCCGATACATATCGGTCATTTAGCGTTGGCTAACTGGCTATGCGAATATGAAAATCTGGACGAAATATGGTTTCTCGTGACGCCGCAGAATCCGCTGAAAGATAACAAACAGCTAATGGACTACCAGATGCGTTATGAATTAGTAAAGAGTTCTCTGTCAGACTATTCAAAATTCGACGCCAGTAATTTTGAGCAGACTTTGCCGCGTCCTTCCTATACGATCCGGACTTTGCGCGCTCTGCGGGAAACTTATCCTGAACGCCTGTTCTATTTGCTTATAGGCGCCGACAGTTGGGAAAACATCGAGCAATGGAAAGAATTTGAATCCATCCTCCATGAATTTCCCGTCCTGATCTATCCGCGCCGCGGGTACGAACGGCCTGTCCCGTCACATTACCCGAACGTTCGCAAAGTGAACGCCCCGATGATGGAAATATCTTCTTCATTCATCAGGCAAGCGCTCAGGGAAGGGAAAGATATCCGTTTTTTCCTTCCGGAAGCTGTCCGGACACAACTGAAACATATTCAAAAACTGATTATATGAAACCCTTGGTTATAAGTATTTTATTCTTATTAAGTTTGAATCAAATGACACAAGCACGTAATCCGCTTGCGGGAGCGTTTAATACCCCGCACGAAAGTATTCCATTCGACAAAATCAAGCCCGAACATTATGAGCCGGCCATCGAAGATGGCATTCATCAATGGAAAAAAGAAATAGCTCGCATTACAGACAATCCGCTTCCGGCTACGTTTGAAAATACAGTGGTAGCGCTGGACCGTAGCGGAATGTTTCTCCAGCATGCAACAGCGGCTTTCTATGCCGTGTTGAATGCGGAAGCCAATGAACAGATTATGGAAATAGCCCCGCACATTTCTGGCAAATTATCTGATTGCCAGAATGATGTTTATCTGAATGAGGCGCTGTTCGCCCGAATTAAAGCCGTTTATGACCAACGTGAATCGCTACACCTGAGCGTCGAAGACGCCAAACTGCTGAAAGAAACGTTTGACGCATTCGTGAATAATGGCGTAAACCTGTCGGCAGAAGGGAAAACGGAATTTCGACGGCTGAGTGCGGAATTAAGCCAATTAACTGTTCTTTTTCAACAAAATACGCTGAAGGACTTGAATCGCTACGAGTTGCTCATTACGGATGACAAAGACCTTTCCGGCCTGCCCGAAAATATCCGTGAAGCGGCTGCCATAAGCGGAAAAGAAAAAGGTGGCTGGCTTTTTACGTTGAAAGCGCCCAGTTACAGGCCGTTTATGCAATATGCAGATAACCGCGCCCTGCGTGAACAGATGTATCGCGCCTATTCGACGATCGGAAATAAAAACGATGAATTTGACAACAAACAGATTTTGACGTCTATCGTCAATACGCGCATGAAAATAGCTCAATTGCTTGGATATAAAAATTTTGCCGACTATGAGCTAAAGGATAAAATGGCCAAAAACAGCGAGAATGTATATCGTCTGCTCAATCAGTTATTGGATGCATATAAACCACTTGCTATCAATGAATACAATGCTATTTGCGGGTTTGCTGCAGGCTTGGAAAAGTCAAACATCACGGTTATGCCCTGGGATTGGAGTTATTATTCCGAAAAACTGAAAGATATTCGTTTTGACGTCAATGACGAGATGACCCGTCCCTACTTTGAACTCGGACGGGTGACGAAAGAAATCTTCGGATTAGCAACGGAATTGTATGGCATTACATTTCTGGAGAGTCGAAAAATTCCGGTCTATCATCCCGAAGTGAAAACGTATGAAGTGTATGATGAAAACGGACGGTTTCTTTCATTGCTCTATACGGATTTTTTCCCTCGTGAAGGGAAACAGTCAGGCGCATGGATGGATAATGTATTGCCCCAATACAAAGATAAAAACGGGAAAGATCATCGTCCGCATGTGATGATCGTAATGAATTTTCCCCGTCCGACCGAAACCAAACCCTCCCTGTTGTCGTTTGACGAAGTGAATACGTTCTTGCATGAATTTGGTCATGCGCTGCATGGGATGCTGACGCAAACCACCTACCGGAGTCTTTCCGGAACGAATGTGGTGCAGGATTTTGTGGAGTTGCCTTCGCAAATCATGGAAAACTGGCTGCGTGAAGAAGGTTTCCTTGACCGGATTGCCGTTCATTACCAGACAGGTGAAAAAATCCCTGCGGAAATGGTGCAAAAACTGATTGACGCCGCCCGCTTCAATGCCGGATATCAATGTTGCCGACAAGTCAGTTTCGGATTGTTGGATATGGCATGGTACACCCTTACCGAGCCGTTTGATGGTTCTGTGGCCGACTTTGAACGGGAAGCGTGGAAACGCGCCCTTGTCCTGCCAGAAGCAGACAATGTATTGTTTTGCAGCAACTTTAATCATATCTTTTCCGGAGGCTATTGTGCCGGATATTATGGATATAAATGGTCGGAAGTATTGGACGCCGACGCATTTTCAGTGTTCAAATCCAATGGCATTTTCAATAAGGAAGTGGCCAAATCATTCCGCGACAACATCCTTTCGCGTGGTGGAACGGAAGACCCGAATGTACTGTATCGCCGATTCAGAGGGCAAGAGCCTGCTATTGATGCACTTCTCGCCAGAGACGGAATAAAAAAATGAAAAAAAATGACGCTTGTTCCCAAAATATCACTATTTTTGTGCGTCCGTTTTTCCGGAAACAGGAAGGGATCTAATGAGAAAAAGTATGGTAAAAAGTGAAGACAAACAATTGGCAATAGACAGGAGATATTTGCGGATGGCCGGCATCTGGGCGGAAAATTCATATTGCAAACGTCGTCAGGTAGGAGCATTAATCGTTAAGGAACAGATGATTATCTCTGATGGCTATAATGGAACGCCTTCCGGTTTTGAAAATATTTGTGAAGATGAAAATAATGTGACCAAGCCTTACGTTTTACATGCAGAAGCGAATGCCATCACGAAAGTAGCCGCATCGTCCAACAGCAGCAAGGGGGCAACCATTTATATCACCTCTTCGCCCTGTATTGAATGTGCCAAACTCATTATTCAATCGGGAATTAAACGGGTCGTATTTTCCGACAATTACCATACGGACGAAGGATGCCGATTGCTTTTGCGGGCAGGCATAATAGTAGATTATATTGATATAAAATAAGAAATGAAAATGAACAAAAACAAGAATTGGACGCATTGGATACCGGCCATCCTGATCCTTTGCATAGTGGGCGGGTTTTACGCAGGAAAAACCTATACAAGAAAACATTTATTTATTGAAGGTAAAAATAAAATAGATAATATCCTCGAAATCATCAATCAACAATATGTAGATACGGTCAATATGGGACTGTTGATTGAGAAAACGGCTAAAAATCTCATCAGCGAACTGGATCCACATTCCTATCTTATTCCCGCTGAAGATTTGCAAATTGTAGTAGATGAGTTGGAAGGGTCTTTCGGAGGGATTGGCGTGACGTTTAATATGCCATCCGATACCATTCTCGTTATCAATGTGATATCCGGAGGGCCGGCCGAAAAAGCCGGGATTTTGCCTTTCGACCGGATCATTACCATCAATGATTCCGTATATGCGGGAAAAAACATCAGTCAAAACAAGATTATGCGTACCCTGAGAGGGCCTGAAAGCAGCAGGGTAAAACTGGGAATTCAGCGCGGCAGTTTACCTGAACTCATTTATTTTGATGTGACGCGCGGCGACGTGCCTAACTACACCATTGAAATATCATACAAACTGAAAGAAAACATCGGTTATATCAAACTGAAAAATTTTGGCCGCACTACCTATAACGAATTTATTACAGCCATTGCCAAACTGAAGAAAGAAGGCTGTAATGGATATGTTATTGATTTACGGGGGAATAACGGAGGCTATCTGGATGCCGCCATTCGCGTTTGCAATGAATTCCTGACCGGAAGGAAATCCATTCTTTATACGGAAGGAAAAGCGTTCGGACGCCAGAATTTCTTTGCCGACGGCACCGGTTCCTGTCAAAATGCACCACTCGTCATACTGACGGACGAACTGTCCGGCTCGGCCAGCGAAATTTTCGCCGGCGCCATTCAGGACAATGACCGTGGACTGATTATCGGGCGGCGTTCTTTCGGAAAAGGCTTAGTGCAGGCGCCTATCCCGCTCAAAGACGGTTCCGAGTTGCGATTGACCGTAGCCCGCTATTATACACCTTCCGGCCGTTGCATCCAGAAAACGTACGAGTTGGGAAAGCAGGAAGAATACGACCGAGATTTGTATAACCGCTTCATGCACGGCGAATTTGATTCGGCCGACAGTATCAAGACAGATAATCTGCCTGTCTATCACACGGTTGGCGGACGGATTGTATATGGTGGCGGCGGTATTATGCCCGACATTTTTATCCCAATGGATACCAACAATGTCACTTCTTACTATGCCAACGTGCTTAATAGTAATGTTTTATATCAGTTTACACTGGAATATTCCGAAAAGAATCATACGAAATTGGCCGCATTCCCTTCGTATGACAAACTGTATGCATACCTGCAACAACAACCGTTGCTGAATGAATTTACCGACTATGCAGAAACAAAAGGCATCAAAAGAAGACCAACCCTTATACAAATTTCCAAGAATCTGATAGAAAGTTCATTGTATGCCTATATCATTCGTAATTTCTTTAATTACGATGGATTTTATCGGGTTACCCAAAAAGATGATGCCCCCCTTCTTCGTGCCATCCAGGTTATTGACGACGGGACTTGGCAGCCGGTCATTTCGCCTCAAAACGTTGGCTAAATGGACGAATTGCATGAAGCCAAATGGCAATGGCGCAGGAAAATAGCTGACCTTAAAAAGGCCTGCCCAACTGAAACGCTACATGCACTTTCGACAACCATCTGCCGAAGGTTGGAAAAAATGCCGCTGTTCCGGCAAGCGAAAAGCATTGCTGCCTATTATGCGCTGGAAGGAGAAGTGCAAACTGCCGGTTTCATTGAGTATTGGCGCTCCGAAAAAAAAATTTTCCTGCCCGTTACAGAAGGCGATAAGTTGCGACTGGCGCCCTACACCGGCAGAAAATCCTTGAGAGAAGGCGCTTTCCATATTATGGAACCCGCTGCAGCCGAACTTTCTCCTGAAATGCCGGAAATAGACCTGATGATTGTTCCCGGCCTTGCATTCGACCGGCAACGAAATCGCCTCGGCAGAGGGAAAGGCCTGTACGATCGCTTGTTATCGGAGTTTTCCGTTATTACGGTAGGGATTTGTTTCGATTTCCAACTTTTTGATCGTATTCCTGCCGGAACGGATGATCGGAAAATGGATTGGATTATTACGGAAAACGAAATAATTTGCTAAAATTCAACGAAATACAATATCCGTGATGACTTCGGCGCCGGCTCGTTCATTCAGGTTCTCGACTAATTTTTTGCGACGCATAAACAATTCATTCCGCCAAACCGATGATTGCAACGACACATATAATATCCTGTTTTTTACATATATATCCTGTGTATAATCCATTATGGACGGACCCAATACCTGACTCCATGCCTGTACGATCCGATTTTCGAGCAGTTTTTGTCGCAACTTCGGATTATTAGCGAGAAATTCGGAAATTAATTCACTGACGGATTGCGTATTAGTTCGTTTCATGGTTCTTTTGTCATCGGGAGAATTTCTCCCTGTTCTACTTTAAATAATGTATATTCCCTGTCCATAGCCGATAAAATACGGTCTAAATATTTCCGGTTTGTATCCGTCAGGAAAATCTGCCCGAATCGTTCGCTGCTCACCAACTGAATGATTTGTTCCACCCGTTCGGCGTCCAATTTATCAAATATATCATCCAGCAACAGTATGGGCTTTGTATTCCCTTGCGTTGCAAGAAACATGAACTGCGCTAATTTCAACGCTATCAGGTAGGTTTTGTTTTGTCCCTGTGAGCCGGTATGGCGTATCAACCTGTTATCAAGCGTCATTTCAAGATCATCTTTGTGGATGCCCGCCAGGGTATGTCCGACGATATATTCCCGTTCCCGACGGGCAGCCAGCATATCTTCCAATTTTTCATCCCTGAGTTGTGAGATATATTTCAATTCAACTGTTTCCGAAGACTGACAAATGATTTGATAATACTCATTAAAAAAAGGAGTTAGCGTTTCCGCCAAGCATTCCCGTTTCTCATAAATGATTTTGCCGTAAGCGCCCATTTGCATTTCCAGCACTTCAAACAGGGAACGGTCAGTCTGCTGTTCTCGAAGCAATAAGTTTCGTTGCATCAAGGCTTTGTTGTACTGTATCAACGCATGAAGATAGGATTTATCATATTGTGATATAATCATATCCAATAACTTCCGGCGTTCATCGCTCCCGCCGCGAATCAGTTCCGAATCGTCCGGAGAAACCATCACCAACGGCAACAGCCCAATGTGTTCCGACAATTTGTCGTAGGTTTTTTGATTGCGCTTGAACTGCTTGCGATGCCCGCGTCGGATTGAACAAAAAATATCTTCCGTTCGCCCGTCGAAATCATACAGCCCCTGAAGCACCATCAAATCTTCCCGGTGATGAACAGGCGCCCCTTCGGACGCATAAACATGACTCTTACAGAACGAAAGATAATAGATCGCATCCAGCAAATTGGTTTTTCCCATCCCGTTATTGCCAAAAAAGCAATTGATTTTGGACGAACAAACAATCTCTGCATGAAGAATATTTTTGTAATTTAATATTGATAATCTATTTAATATCATATATTTATATGTGTAACCAAGCCGTAACGACCATTCGGACGGCAGCACAAAAATAAAAAAATATCGCCGAAATATAATGATTTATTCGTGCAAAAAAACTAATTTTGCGCTCTGATTTATAACAAAAATGTATTATAAACGATAATAACTGAGTAATAACTTGAGCATTATGGCTAAGAAAAAAGAAAACGAGAGTGTGGAAGTAGGAGAAATCCTTTCGCGCTCAGAACAATTTATTGAGAAAAACAAGAATCTCCTGTTGTATGGCATCGTTGGGATTGCCGCTATTGCAGCCATTATCCTGGCCTACCATTACGGCTATGCTGTTCCACAGAATGAAAAGGCAAAGGTCGCCATCTTCAAGGGAGAGCAATACTTTGAAAGAGATTCCTTTGCGTTGGCGCTTAATGGGAATGATGCCGATTATGAGGGCTTTGATGCAATTGCTGACCAATACGGACATACCAAAAGCGGGAACTTGGCGAAAGCATACGCCGGCATTTGCTACTACAAATTGGGCGATCCGCAAAGCGCCGTCAAACGATTGAAATCATTCAATGGCGATGACGACCAGATCGCACCTGTAATCATCGGGTTGATAGGCGATTGCTATGTAAGTTCGGGTGATACAAAAGAAGCTATCCATTATTTCAAAAAAGCAGCCGAAAAGGCTAATAATGAAATAATCAGTCCGATATACCTCAAAAAGGCGGGACTTGCTTACGAAAGCCTGAATCAATATGAGCAGGCAATCAAGGCTTATCAAACGATTAAGGATAAATACAGCCGGTCGGCCGAAGCGATGGATATAGAAAAATATATCACTCGCTCCGAAATCAAATCGAAGCAATAATGGCTACCGCCTATCAGCATTTATCGGACTATGACTTTGATAAAGTGCCGGATGCCTCGGCGATGCGTATAGGCATTGTCGTATCGGAGTGGAATCAAAGTATCACTGAAAAGTTGCTCGAAGGAGCTTGCGACACGTTGGAACGACACGGCGTAAAACAGGGAAATATCCATGTTGCGTATGTCCCGGGCAGTTTTGAACTGACGTTCGGGGCGCGGCAAATGGCTGAACAGCTTGAACTGGATGCCGTCATTGCAATTGGATGCGTGGTGAGGGGCGATACGCCTCATTTCGATTACGTCTGTTCGGCGACAACACAAGGCGTCACCGAACTCAATCTGCGCTACAATATTCCATTCATATTTGGACTGTTAACGACCGACAACATGCAACAAGCCGAAGAACGGGCAGGCGGGCGTTACGGCAATAAAGGCGATGAAGCTGCAATTACTGCAATAAAAATGGTGGATTTTGTTTGCAGATTAAAAAAATAGTTGTACCTTTGCAGCGCAATTCGGAAAAAGGGCAGATACCAGAGTGGCCAAATGGGGCTGACTGTAACTCAGCTGGCTTACGCCTTCGGTGGTTCGAATCCATCTCTGCCCACTTGCAAACCGGCCTGAAAATGCCGGAAATGCAATATATTACAAAGGACGCAAGGTGTCATTAATTCCTTGCGTCCTTTGCATTTTCTCCAATCCGTTTATCGGACTGAATCTGTCAAACATTCTGTTATATTGCTCAATATCAATCTACTCAAGAGGATATTCTTCAAAGGAGTAGAGCACGGTAGATAAATACCGCTCGCCCGTATCGGGCAAGAGAACGACAATCGTCTTGCCAGCATTTTCCGGCAGTTTGGCTAATTCGGTCGCTGCATAAGCCGCCGCACCGGAAGAAATTCCGACTAACAATCCTTCCCTGCGCGACAGTTCGCGGCTTGTACGAATCGCATCGTCGCTGCTTACCGTAAAAATCTGATCCACAACTGCCGGATCGTAAATCTTGGGAACAAATCCCGCTCCGATCCCCTGTATCTTGTGCGGCCCCGACGGATTGCCCGAAAGCACCGACGACTCTTTCGGCTCAACCGCTACAATCTTGACTCCGGGTTTTCTGGATTTCAAGACGCTTCCTACCCCGGAGATCGTTCCGCCAGTACCAACGCCTCCTACAAAAATATCCACTTCGCCATCCGTGTCCCGCCAGATTTCTTCAGCGGTCGTTTGTTTATGGATTTCCGGATTCGCCGGATTTTCAAACTGTTGCAGAATAACCGCATCTTCTACACTATCCCGCAGTTCAATCGCCTTTCGGATAGCGCCTTTCATGCCTTCTGCTCCCGGCGTCAATACTAAATTGGCGCCCAGCGCTTTTAATAAGTTACGACGTTCCAAACTCATCGTTTCGGGCATCGTTAGAATTAATTTGTAGCCCTTGACAGCTGCCACAAATGCCAATCCGACGCCCGTATTTCCGCTTGTCGGTTCAATAATAACAGTTCCCTGTTTCAAAATTCCTTTTTTCTCTGCATCCGTAATCATCGCATACGCGATACGATCCTTCACGCTACCGGCCGGATTGAAATATTCCAGTTTTGCAATCACCTTTGCTTTCAATTGCAGGTTTGCATTATAATTGGAAAGCTCCATCAACGGCGTGTTACCAATCAAATCAGTTAATTGTTTTGCTACTTTTGCCATATCATTTTAAAATTAAGTTTAATCATTGTGCAAATGTAAGGATAACGATTCGTATGTGCAATACCTATCAAAGGGTATATTTTTTATATGCCTCCGCTTTAAAAAAATGATTGATTTTCCTGACCGTGGAACAGGGAGTGCCGGGGTCGTGGTAATGTACGATAATTTGTTTTTTGTCAGCCGCTTCATCCAGCAAACGAATCTTTTCGTAATACGATTTCATGGGTTCCATGTCGTAGGCGGAAATCCACGTAGGCGACACCTGGGCGGCTATGGGAATCACATCGCCGGCAAAAACCACCTCACCGACCGCGGTCTCAAAACAGGGAACAATCTGTCCGGGCGTGTGTCCGTCAAAAAGACACAACCGGACGCCTTCGCACAAATCGCAATCGGACTGTATCAACTGGAGTTTGCCGGCTTCGCGGACAGCATCCATGTTTTCAGGAAAATAAGCATCGGCCTCTAATGGATGGGGGTGTTGCGAATTATCCCACTGCGTCCGGCTAACCCAACATTGAGCTGACGGAAAAGCCGGAACAATGCGTCCGTTCTCATAGCATGTCGCATAGCCGCAATGATCAAAATGCAGGTGCGTGAGAATAATATCCGTCACGTCGCCGGGCATAACTCCCCGTGAACGAAGCGCTTCACGAAGATCCACCATATCGTAAAAATGATAAGTTGTGGACTGAAGCCGCTCCCATTGCTTGTCTCCTACGCCGGTATCAATCAATATAATACGGCCATTGCCTGTGATCACTAATCCTACTTGCATGGCCAATACGCACCGGTTGCCTTCGCCGGCCGGATAGCGACGACTCCATGCCGAATGGGGCACGGCGCCAAACATCGAACCACCATCGGCATAAAATAAACCGGTGTTAATCAATTGGAAAGAAGTTCCGTTCATCGTTCTTATTTTTTTTGGTGCAAAAATAGAAATTTATATTGTACTTTTGCACTATGATAGTAGCACATCAGAAAAGAAAAGAAAATATCGTTGAATATCTGCTGTATATGTGGCAGATAGAAGATTTGATCCGCGCCAGTCACATGGATATTGACGAAATCAGGCGGACGTTGCTCCAATCCTATGACCAACCTGAAGCAGTCAAAGAGGAAATTCTTCGCTGGTACGAAGAACTGATAGCGATGATGCGCAGTGAAGGCGTTACTGAAAAAGGGCATATTCAATTGAATAAAAACGTATTGATTATGCTTACGGACTTGCATTGCCGTTTGTTGAAAGACCCGAAAGAAATGGTTTACGGGGCGCTCTATTACAAGACATTGCCTTACATCATAGAATTGCGTTCCAAATCGGGCGGTACGGAAATTCCTGAAATAGAAACCTGTTTGACAGCTATTTATGGCTATTTTGTATTGCGTATGCAGAAAAAGGAAATCAAACCGGAAACGATGGAAGCTATCCGGCAAATTAATATGTTCCTGTCACTCTTAGCCGAAAAATACAAGGAGGAAACGGAATTGTCAAATACTTGTTCCATGGAGTAAAACATTAAATATGAGTAATAAAAATACAAACAAATCTATTTTGGTAACCGGAGCCAATGGACAGTTGGGAAATGCTGTCCGCAAGTTAGCGTCCGGATGGGAGCATTGCGTTTTTTATTTCACGGATATAGATACGTTGGATTTGTGCAATAAAGGGCAAATCCATGATTTTCTTAAATCTAATCCGGTGGAATATATCCTAAACTGCGCATCTTATACGGCAGTGGAAAAAGCGGAAGAGGACAGGGAAATCTGTATGTCTATCAACCGCGACGCCGTGCAAAATATAGGAGAAATTGCTTCCGTACAAGGGATAAAAGTCATACATATCTCTACCGATTACGTTTTTGACGGAAACGCTTCGCACCCCTATTGCGAAAACGACCGGACGAATCCCCTGTCCGTTTATGGCGAAAGCAAATTGGCCGGGGAAAACGCTTTGTTGGCAGTCTGCCCCGATTCTGTGATCATTCGCACGGCATGGTTGTATTCGGAATTTGGAAATAATTTTGTCAAGACGATGTTGCGGTTGGGCAACGAGCGCGAAACGATCAGCGTCGTATCCGACCAAACAGGTTCGCCGACGTATGCAGGCGACTTGGCGATGGCAATCCTGACCATTGTGAATCACACTTCCTTTGTGCCCGGAATCTATCATTATACCAATGAAGGGACGTGCAGTTGGTACGATTTTGCAGTAAAAATCATGACCTTAGCCGGATTGAAATGCCTTGTACAGCCTGTCCGGACAACCGAATATCCAACCCGTGCCATCCGTCCGGCTTACAGTGTTCTCAATAAGGCGAAAATCCGTCAGGTTTATGGCGTTTCTGTTCCTGACTGGCCAACAAGTTTAGAGGTTTGCCTGCAAAATATTCAACATTCTTTTGCACCCCAATAAAAAAAATCTATCTTTGCACCTTCAAGCACAGGAAAAAGTTATGAGTAAGAACGCAAATAAGAAGGACAGACATCCGTCCGCAACAACTAAAACTGCGACCGGCGGTGGCGTGAAACCATCGTCGGCAAAGCCTTTCCCGTTTCTGATTCTCGGACTTGGGTTTGCCGTACTTCAATTTTTGCTGTCAAGTCCTGTAGTCAATCGCTGTTGGGGCTTGAACGCTATCAGTTTTTGGGAAACGCCGGTTATTATTGCCTACTATGCAGTGTTAATTGCCATTTTGCCCCCCCCCTGTAACAATCTAATAATCAGAATATTAAGCGGATTTAGCGGAAAAAATATAATTTTATTCGTCCGAAAATGGAAGTACCCGATATTCGTGTTGCTTGCTATTGCCGGCGGATTTCTGTTTCACGCCTTGCAGGTGAAATATGTTTTTCTGGGCGACTGCGGCGTCCGACCGACCGAAATAGAGAAGGGCGACGTGTATTATCCGACCGAATTTTTGGCTCGCTATATTCCGTATCTGTTTTTTCAATATTTCCATGCTAATCACGATTTTACTGTCTATCAATCATTGTATCTCGCTTCCAACGTAGCAGGCGGATTATTCATCCTGACGGCGTTGCTGACAGCCGATGTAGCAGGTAAAACCTTCCTGCAAAAGGCGGCATTTTTCCTTGTTTCGACGCTTTCGCTTGCCGCATTGATGCAATTCTGCGGATATTCAGAGATTTACGCATTTCCTCTTGTTTCGATCGGGCTGTA
>JAISUI010000128.1 GCA_031272155.1 Tannerella sp.
GCGCGGTCGGCGGCGACTTGTTCCGGCGTGGGTTTCAGTTGCGCAAATGAAGCATTGCAAACCAGCATGGCAATCATGCAACTGCAAATCGTTCGAAATAAATTTTTATTTTTCATATCTATGTGTTGTATAATATTTTAATTGTCTGCAAAATTGCAAAAACAATTGACAATGGATAATATCCCATTATGGAAAAAAATCCCATTGTCAATTGTCTAATTATTCATTGTTAATTATTAATTATCAATTATTTAATTAATTTACCATCCCGGATTCTGCGTCAAATTCGGGTTTAAAACCAGTTCGTCAGTCGGGATCGGCGACAGGTAATCCCTGCCCAAATTAAAATGGTAGCCTTCGCTTACCGCGCTGAAGTTCTTGTATGGATCCAGGTAGCCGTTTTCGTTGACAGCCAGTTTGGCTACAGCATCCAGGAAAGATTCGGCTGCGCCGGGATAGTTGTCCCATTGCGCCTTGTATGCGCCCAACGGACGTTTCCCATGTATCAGTTCGTCGGCCGCCGCCCACCGGAAAATATCATCCACGCGGAATCCTTCACACGCCAACTCCACTTTCCGTTCGCGGCGTATCTCCTGCAACACGGGTGAGAGATTGGCGAACTCCCAATTCGGGTCGGTTGTGATATTGGCCATATCCAGCAAGCCCTTATTCATTCCTACACGCTTCCGTAAGGCATTGACAGTCTTGTCAATATCGCTTTGCGTAATGGTTCCGAGTTCGGCTTTAGCTTCTGCATAGATCAGCAATACTTCGGCATAGCGGAAATAAATTACACCATGGAGGCTTCCCCAGCCGGTGGCGGCGTAATCCGTATAGTTCGGAACAAATCCTTTCGCCTGATGATACCCTGTTGAAGAGTTCTCGCCGGAACCTCCCGTAAACAACGGAACAGTGAACATGGTAGGCGGACTGTAGTCTTCCCACAAGAAATGTTTGTCGTCGTCCACCATGATGGTTTGATTCAGTCGCGGGTCGCGATTGGTCACCAGCGATTTCAAATCCCTGTCACCCTGATATTGGGACGAAACAGCGATCGGCTTTCCGTCCAAACACAGATAGGAGTCCACCAAACTTTTTGTGAGACCGTGGCCTCCACCTCTGTAACCCAGATAATTATCAACATGATTCACAACGTTATCCTCTTTTGAGAATTTACGCCAGAGAAGTATCTCTTTGTAATTGCTATAATCGTATTGCCTGAACAGATCCATATAACAGTTCTCGACGCCTATATTATCCAATCCCGGAAAGCCGTTTGCCTCGCCCAGTGCGATTAACGCCCCTGCAGCGTCGGCCGCCTTTTGGATAAATTTCGATCCGTCGGAGCCATTTACCTTGAAAGCGGTGTTCTTCAGTGCATGATACTTTTCCCACGTGCCTTCGTAAAGAGCGATTCGAGCCTGTAATGCAAGCGCCGTTTCTTTTGTGACACGACCTGTATATGCGCCGCTGCCACGCGCAGGCAGATATTCGACCGCCTTGTCCAAATCCTGCATAATATTATCAACTACTTGATTACGGGGAGTGCGCGGCGCTGTCAGCGACTCGGATTCGATAGTGACCGTCTCCGGTATCCACGGTACATCTCCAAACGTTTTCAGTTTGTTGAAATAAAATATGGAACGGAAGAACAGCGCTTCACCAACGTAAGGATTGACCTTATCGGCCGTTGCTTCTACCGATTGATAGTGATCCATAAAATAATTAATATCCCGCAGGAGGCTCCAGTCGCTCGCCGCCCATCCTCCTCCTGATGACGGGAGTGTGTTTTCGCCGTTCATTCGGCGGTTGTAATCAATGTAGGCCTGAATGTCGCTCCCGTCGGTGGCATCTTTACCGTAAATGCCCGAATTCCAATCGTTATAATACGGCAACAGTCCATTCTGATTATAGAAGTTATTGCAGTAAATCTTCAAATCGTTTTCCGACTTCCAGTAATTGGCGTCGCTGAGATTGACAATGGGAGCGCGTTCCAGAAAGTCGTCGTTGCATGAAAGCAACATCAAGCCCGAAACGCCTGTCAACATGATTATATATATATACTTTTTCATATCTGTAAATATTTATGAGTTACTAATTTAAAACGTAATATTCAAACCGCATGACCAGGTGCGCTGCAGTGGATAGATTTTGCCGTCCGAACTGGCATACGATAATTCCGGGTCCACGTTTGTAACCATGGATGTAAACGTAGCCAAATTTTCTACATCTACAAAAATCCTCGCTTTCTGGAAATGGATATATTTCAGCAGCGAAGCTGGCAAACTGTATCCCAGTTGAATATTCTTGATACGCATATAGGCTGCGTTCTGCAGGTAGCGGGTTTGAGCCTGTGTATTCTTACTTATTTCGCCGCTTGCATAAAGCTTTGGAAAATAGCCGTTCGGATTGTCCACTGTCCAGCGGTCGTAATGTATATCGTAAGCATTGGCATGATCTATACCGCTCACCATACCCCAAAACAAAGCATCATTAAACCAATAGTTACGTTTGCCTACGCCCTGGAGGAAAACAGTAAGGTCTATTCCCTTGTATTCGCCGTTCATGCTTACGCCAAATGAATAGCGCGGCGTGGTGTTACCGATCACTTTCCGGTCGCCGGGATTGTCTAATGTATTTGTGCCCCAGTTAATCACTCCATCGCCGTTCTGATCTTTATAGCGCACATCGCCGGGAGTCCAGCGGCTATAAAGCAGGCTTTGCGATGGTGCGGACGCAATTTCTTCCTCCGACTGAAACAGTCCGACGGTTTCGTAGCCCCAGATAGAACCCATTTTCTGTCCTTCGTACCAGGTCGTATTCAACCCCTGCGGATTCGGATATTTCATAACCGTGCCCTGATAGTCGCTCAATACGGCATTGAAGCCATAACGGAAGTCGCCCGCATGGTCTCTGAATCCAATAGTTAATTCCCAGCCCTCGGTTTTTACGGCGGTAGAATTGGTTTGTGGCGCCGAAGCCCCCAATACGGCAGGCAACGACTGTGCCGGACCAACGTAATCGTCCATATAACGGCGGTACCAGTCGAAGCTGACATTCAGTCGGTTGGACAGGAGAGCTAAGTCGGCGCCGAAGTCGAGCGTAGTTGTCGTTATCCAGGTCAAAGACTGGTCTATCAATCCCGGATTGCTGATATACGATTCCCGTCCGCCGCTGTAATACCAGTTGGACGAAGTCGGGCTGACGGTGTTCAGTGAGGGATAGAACGGATAGTAGCTCGAAGTAAAGCTCTGGTCGCCCAGCGAACTGTATTCTACGCGGAATTTCAGCGAATTAACAATGTGTTCAATCGGTTTCCAGAATGATTCTTTCGACGCCACCCAACCGGCTGATATGCCCGGATAGAACTTGTAACGCACATCTTTCAGGAAACGCGAAGTGCCATCGTACCTGCCGTTAAATTCAAGCAGGTATTTTTCTTTGAAATTGTAGTTAAGACGACCAAATCCGCCGCGGATCGCGAGTTGCGAAGCGCTTTCTCCGATGCTGCGCAACGTTCCGTACGACAGCGCCAGTGAAGGAAGCCCGTCGGAATACAGTTGATTGTTTGACGCCGAAAACGAGACATTATCGTACAATTCCTGTGTATATCCGACCAGAGCCTTGAAATAATGGTCGCTCAATTGCTTCTCGTACGAGGTAAATGCATTGATCGTATAATGCTGATTCTTGGCGTTGGAACGCTGGAAAGAGTTCGGATTGTTGCCTACAACGGCCTGAGTGCCGTCGGGCATGGTTTGATACACGGTGGCACGATGTTTTGTGGTGTTCTGGGACAATGCATCCAATGTATAATTGGCCGTAATGTCCCATCCGGTTAAGGGGCGGATAACAAACTCACCGGTCAGGATGATGTTATCGCTCGTTCCTTTCTCTCGGCCTCCCAACTCAAACAGTCGTATCCATCTGTATTTTTCTCCGGTCGGCAGCCTGTATGGAGTCGCAGGCCACATACGGTTTATTAAAGCGAGGGGACCATCGTCATAGTTAGGATTAACGGACGATGCCCTGGAAAATGCGCTCCGTAAATTAAAACCGAACCATTTGGTGATTTCGGATGAGAGATTAGCCCGTGCATTATAGCGCCGGTAGTATTCTTCGCCAAATTCACTGAACTGACCGTCTTTCTGGGTGTATCCCAATCCGACGTAATAGTCCGAATGGCTGAAGCTTCCCGATATGCCTGCATTATGTTGCTGACTGAACGCAAAATCCTTGAACAGAATGTCATAGAAATCATTGTTGGCATTTCCCTCATATTTTCCCCATGACGAACCGGGATTAGGATTACTGGAGTCTGCTTCATCGGTTATCTTACCATCTAAGTAATCTTTGATCCTTTGCACTCTGGTGTCGTTGATATAATGAGCAATACCTGCATTATCGCACGTTTCGTTGAAGAAATTCGCCCAATCCAATGAGTTCATCATCTTTGGCAGATGAATCGGTTGCGATCCGCCAAAATTATTGCTGTACGTGATGTTTGGCTTTTGTCCGGCTTTCCCCTTTTTCGTTGTAATAAGAATGACGCCATAAGGGGCGCTTGACCCGTAAATAGCTGCTGAAGCTCCATCTTTCAGGATCGAGATATTTTCCACATCGTTCATATCAATGCGATTCATATCTCCTCCCTGTATCCCGTCAATTACCACCAGCGGCGCACCGGTCGAACCGAAACCCGTATAACCGCGGATGTTGATGGACTGCGTAGCGTCAGGGCGTCCGCCATTACCGCTCTGGAAAACATTCAGGTTGGCCACCTGTCCCTGCAAAGCCTGACTGAGGTTTGTCACCGAACGGTTCTCCAGCACCTCGCCTTTGACTTGCGCCACGGCGCCGGTCAGGTTCACTTTCTTCTGGGTGCCGTAGCCTACTACGACCACTTCTTCCAGCGCCTGCGTATCTTCCTGCAGCGTGACATCGAGTGTCGTCCGGTTCCCGACGGCGATTTCCTGCGTCACATACCCGACAAACGAAATCACAAGCGTTGCATTTTCCTTGACGGTCAGTGTAAACTTTCCGTCTGCATCTGTGATGTTCCCGTTTGTCGTGCCTTTCTCAACGACATTGGCGCCAATGACGGTTTCACCCTTGGCGTCCGTCACCGTACCTGTCACACGCTTTTGCCCTAAGGCTGTTAGCGTTCCCATGCACAGGATACACAGCAAGCATAGCAATCTGTGTAATCCGCGCTCCTTTCTTTTAAAATGACTCTGTTGTTCCATAATAAAAATTTTAAAATGATTAATAATACAATTAAGTTATTTATATGTAATAATTTGTATATTCCAATGTGAGAACGGGGGAACTTTCCGTCCTTTCTTAAGGTGAAAAAGAGAGGCATAAAACTTGCATGGATAAAGGAAATTCTATATATTGACGCGCCCGTGGATAAATTACGCGGGCACGCTTGCGGATATACATTAATATAAGAGAGAGAGAGAGAGAGAGAGAGAGAGAGAGAGAG
>JAISUI010000020.1 GCA_031272155.1 Tannerella sp.
TAGTTAAGCCCATATTTTGTTTTGTAGCGTCGGCTGAATGATAGATGATTTCGGCGGCTGTCTGTCCGGTTATCGCCCAATGCAGTTTGTTTTGCACGCGGGCATAAAATTTGCGCGTAACGGGCGAATCTTTCAGGTAATCGTCGGCAGTAGCATAAATATCGGTAACTTTCTGATACAGCATACGTTCCGAAGCCCTGATGTCGCGGATACGTTCCAGTACCAGATCGAAATGCTCGGCGCTCCATTTCCCGCCCTGCTTAAATCGCTCATCGTCAATCACAAACCCTTTGCGGATAAATTCGCTCAACACTTGCGTCGCCCACATACGGAAATGCGTGGCTTTCACGGAATTGACGCGATAACCGACGGCTATGATGGCATCAAGATTGTAAATCATCGTGTCATAACCCTTGCCGTCGTCGGCAGTTATCCAAATTTTTCGGATAACTGAATACCTGTTCAACTCCCCAGCGGCAAAAATCTGCTGTAAATGATAGCTGATTGTGCGAACATCCACGTTAAAAATCTCGCCCATCCGTTTTTGAGTTGTCCAGAATGTATCGCCGTCGTATGCGAGTTCGATACGGAACTTTCCGTCCGGTCCGGTATAGAGAACAATATCCGTATTCTCCTGTATTTCTGCATTTTGCAAATCGCCAACGACAACTGTTGTCGTCAACTGATCCGTCGCCCACTGCCGAAATTCGGTAGCGCGTCGAGCGTCTATCCGATAGCCGACCGACAGGATAGCGTCAAGATTGTAGTGCTTCTGCAAGCGCTCAACTTGCCGGTTGCCTTCCTGTCGAACTGTCAAGAAATCCTTGACAGTTGCCGCCTCTTCCAACTCACCTACTTTAAAAATATTGGTAAGATGCAAACTGACATTCTGCTTTGTTGTCTGAAACAGTTCCGCCATCTGTTGCTGCGTCAGCCACAGGGTCTCATCTTCCAAACGTACTTTTAATTCAACAACGCCATCCGAAGTGTGATAGATAACTGTTTGACTTTCACCGCCTTTCAATTTTCCTGTATTTTCTGCATTTTGACTCATCTTTTTACTGATTTCTTGATAGCAAAGCTACTAAAAATTTTGTGAAACGGCGCAAGTTTTATTGGAAATTTTTCACAAGAGAGTTTTAATGCGGATTATTGTTTGATTATATGCGAGGTCAGAAAGACTTCAACACGTATAACCCTCTGCAAGCTAAGCGCAGTTCAGGGTAAGAAACGAGAGCGCGCTACGTCCTTCTCTCAACTCGTTTGTCTTCGGCGACAACGATACGGCGCTGATTCTTTCTACAGTATAGCAGCGGCTCTGCACCTGCTCGTTGCCGGTGGTATCACTTATATTGCCTCACTTCTTCCTTTATATCTTCACAGATTAATTCCCAGTATTTACCTTTTAAACAATGAATTACACTATCCTGTGTCAAGTCTGTAAGCCGATTCAATGACGACAAGATGAGTTCTTCCGTCAAAGTATATGGATTTCTGCGTAATCCAAACTCTATCAATTTAATCGAGCAAAAGTGGCGATACAGTGTTGTAATGCAGGTTCATATATTAAACTTTTTTCGATTCTCATTCCTATCCCCGATTTTCCAAACATCTGTTTCCGGAATCGCATTTAATGTTTCGGCAACTTTTTCTCTGCCGTAAAATCTGATAATCTCCTCGATATCTGCTTTATTGCCATATTCAAAAGCCCTCTGGATAATCCATGTCGAGTGCTTTTTCCAGTTGATGTCATCCCAAGACGGGGCTTCCCAAAAAATAGCTTTCCTTAGCCTGTTCAAATTAGGTTTTGCTCTGCGCTCCTGTTCGTCAACATAGATATATGTTTCGTTATTTGCCTGAATCTTATAGAAATAGCCCCGTTCTTTCAGTCCCAAAGCATTTTCGAGCTTATACGACATTTCCGGGGTGAAACGGCGCTTGCCATGAATCAAATCATTGATGCGTTGCGGATAAATAGAAGATTTTTCCGCAATTTTCTTCTGACTGATACCTTCTTTTCCAAGTATCCGTTTCAGAATTGCACCCGCCGGAACAGCAGGCATTGATAAATATTGCTCGTACATAGCTCTAAAATTTTTGGCAAAGGTAACGACTTTTTTTGAAATCACCAAATTTGGTTATTTTGTCATTTTAGCGAAGTCCGAAAGATAACCCTCTGCAAGCTAAGCGCAGTTCAGGGTAAGAAACGAGAGCGCGCTATTCGCCGCTAACTTCCCGATACTCTTCCAGTTCAGCGATCATCCGGTCGAAGTTGGAGATATAGCTGCGATCCTGTATCACACGGAATTTGTTGTATTCCTCGAATGCTTAAATTGTAGTTGTAAATCATCGTGTCGTAACCCTTGCCGTCGTATGCGAGTTCGAAAGCCTTAAAACCGCACGCTCAGGTCCATTCCTATCCGAAAGGGTTTGCCTTTCTGGGCGAGCGGCCGTCCCATGGATTCAAAGCAGAAAGCGGCGTAGTCGGTATGGAGTGTGTTTTTAGTCCAGACCGACCATTCAAAAGCGCCTTTGGCGATGGCTGCCCGCAGGTTTAAAAGCCCGTAAAAACCTTGGCTGAGGTCGTTGGTCGCTGTCCAGTAGATTTTGCCGGCAGCATTGTATTGCGCATTGATTTGCAGCCTTTCAATCAGGCAGTTATGAAACTGCTTGCGGTAAACCGCACAGGCCGCCAGTGTTTGCTGTGGGGCGTAGGGAATGAATTTTCCCGTATAGTCCGGCTGGTCGTCGCTTTTATTGGAGCCGAAAGTGGCATGGGTATAACCGTAGTCGGCGGTCAGGTTCCAGCACTCGGACAGGCGGGCTACAAGGCTGAGTTCTATGCCTTTGGCGGATGCTCGTCCGGCATTGCTCAACATTCGTCCCTGGCCGCTGTTCACAAATTCCGTCAGCTGGATATCGCGCACATCCGTATAAAACAGTGTGATTTCGCCATACAGCAGATTGTTGATCCATTCCCCTTTCCATCCTGTTTCATAGTTCCAACTGTATTCCGGTTTGTACGAAACGGCGTCCCTGACACTCAACGGATTCTCTTCCCGTGCATATTTCTCGCGCAAAGCCTGCTGAGCAAGATCCGCGAATATCTGGATGTTGTAACCACCTGCTTTGTAGCCATTTGTAATAGATGCATAGATATAATTCGATGGATTGAACTCGTATTTCAGCGCTACTTTAGGTGAAACGCGCTTGAATACAAGATGTTCCGCGCCCTGAAGCGATGCGTACAGGAAGGTATCCATTGCCGTTTCAACCGGCATGGGTCTGCCCGGAACCGTCACCTTGACGGCAAGATTCATGTTCATCTCGGTCTTTGTGTCGTAGTCGAGTTTCACTTTTTCATAGTCCAAACGAATGCCCCCTGTAAGAGATAATCCTTTAATAAATAAATTATTATATGTGGACTGATGAAACACTGCGCCACCGATGGCAGGTGTGCGGAAATGTCCCGGAATGGGAATTTCGCTGTCCATCGAATTGACCGACATCTCCGGCGCTTTGGGATTATTCGCATGAATCTGCCTGAACAGTTCATCGAACATCGGGATCAGGGTATTCTTTACGCCGTCTGCGCCCATCGTTGTTAATGCGGTGGTGTTCATATTGTTGCTGAAGCCGTACAGTCCGAAAGACCACTGGTAGTTACTTCCGGTCGCGGATTTGAGGGTCATTTCTTCCGTAAACGAGTGCAGATATTGCCGTTGGCGCATCGTAAAATTTGAAGAGGGCGAATAATCGAGGTCCATCCGCATATCATCGTCAAGGTATTGGTACGACGTCGAAGCGTTGAAAATAGCCTTTGCGCCGGTATATTTCAGGTTGAAAATCCCGTTCACTACCCGGCGATCGTAACTTCCCCGGTCGTTGTAGTTGGGATCTGCGACTTTCCCGTCCCTGTATTCTCCGTAAGGGAAAGCGCCCTGCTTTGTAAAGTCATAATCAGCAATCAATTGTGCTGTCCAGCGCTCGCCAAATTTGCGGTCTGTTCTGATACGGCCGCCTGCCGCCTGCGACGCGTCTTCTTTTTTGCCGCTATACTGATTCGTGTAATAGCCGCTGTTCCGGTCGTAATATCCACTCACGGACAGCCCTGTGTTCTGATTTAATTTTCTTGACAACAAAGCATTAGCCTTGAATAATCCTTGTGTGCCGCCGGTCAGTGTAGCTTGTACCTGTTCGTATTCCAACGGCGAATGGGTGAATATCCGGATGATACCCGCCATTGCATTTCGCCCGAACAGCGTTCCCTGGGGGCCTCGAAGCACTTCGATCCGTTGGATGTCCGAAAAATTGAAATCAAAAGCCGACTTGTCGGGATAAGGCATATCATCCACATACATACCGATCGTCTGTCCCGTACTGCGCTCGCCGATGCCCCGCACATAGACAGGAGTTGTCATCTTCGATCCGTAGTCGGGGATAAATACGTTCGGGATGGCCGCGCTTAGGTCTTTTATGCCGTTTATATTCATGCCTTTAGTTTGCATGGCGGAAAACAGTGTGACCGCACCCGGCAGCGACCGGAGAGGATTCGTTTCTTTCGTCGAAGAGGTGACTGTAATTTCATCAAGCGCATAGTGACGCAATGTATCAATGCCATGTAATTCAATGTTTTGTGCTGATAAGCCCAAGATACAGGCCAGCGATAATATACTTGTTTTAAATACTTTCATTCGTTTCAAATTTGAGTGCAAAATAAGTTTGTTTTTGGATTCCTTGCAATCACTAATTGTAGTGATTTTCCGAATGGTCGTCATTGGATTCCTGAATTTAAATTGTATCTTTGTCCTGTTTTTTGATTATGCCGGATGGAATTATTTAAGTATTAAGTGTTGATTATTAAGCAGTAAAGATATGTCTGAAAAAAGTTATACAGAGGAAAACAGGGATCGTTACTTATTGATTAAATCCACGACATTCAAGGGCGAATCTACCGACCTGCTTGTGAAAGGGAATCGGATCGCCCGTATTGCGCCGGAAATAGACGCTCCGGGTGCACAGGTAATTGACGGACGCGGAAAAGCCGTGATTCCCGGATTAGTAAATGCGCACACTCATGCGGCGATGACGCTTTTTCGGGGGATTGGCGATGACATGCCGTTGATGACATGGCTTCAGGAAAAAATTTGGCCGCTCGAAGCGAAACTGACGCGTGAAGATGTGTACTGGGGCACGAAATTAGCTCTTGTGGAGATGATCAGAAGCGGGACGACGACATTTTTCGACATGTATTACCAGTTGGACGCCACGATTGCCGCCGTTGAAGAGATGGGATTACGCGCCGTATTGTCGGAAGCGTGTTTTGACCATTTCCGCCCTGAACTGACGCAAAAAAGCAAGCGACATATCATGGAACGGTTCCGTTCGCCGGCAACCTGTCCCTCGCGCATCCGGCTTTGCCTGGGGCCGCATGCCATCTATACCGTATCCGACGATTTGTTAAAATGGGCGCACACGTTTGCGCAGGAGAATAACCTGTTGATACAAATGCATTTATCCGAAACAAAAAATGAAGTAGAGCAATGCGTTTCCCGCTATGGGACGACGCCCGTGCGTTTCCTGCACAAGTTGGGCGTCCTGTCACCCCGCTGGGTGTTTGCGCACGTGCTTTATGTGGACGATGAGGAAATCGCCCTGCTGGCGGAGTCGGGTGCTAAAGTCGTGCATAATCCCGCTTCCAACATGAAATTAGGTTCCGGTTTCCGTTTTCAATATGAGGAAATGCGGCAGGTCGGTATCACGGTCGGGCTGGGAACGGATGGCTGTTCGTCGTCGAATAACTTGGATATGATTGAGGTGATGAAACAGGCGGCATTGCTTGGCAAGGCGTGGCGCATGAATCCGGAAGTGACTTCCTGCGAAGCCATGTTCCATGCCGCTACAGAGGCCGGTGCGGCAATTGCCGGCGTGGATGCGGGGCGGATCGCCGAAGGCGCCATAGCCGATTTTTGCCTGATAGACTTGTCATTACCCGTATTTACTCCGAATTTTAATTTCATCTCGAACCTTGTTTATGCGGCCAACGGCAGTTGCGTGGATACCGTCGTTTGCGACGGGCGTATATTGATGTACAACAGGGTGATCCCCGGCGAAGCGGAAATCCGGGAACAGGCGGCGCGACGGGCTTATGGTTTGCTTTCATAAAAAGGAATGCAGGAATCAAAAACAGGCAGATAAAGAAACTTTATGCGTTTTTATGAGTTGACTTTATGTTATTTCAGATATTATACTTAACTTTGCATTTTCTACCTGAAACAGACAGGAGAAGAAATGATTCTATCAAAATAGTTATAATATGGATACACAAGGATTTACATTGAGTTTGAGCGGAATAAACTTCAGGATGGATGAAGAGACGCAAAAAAAGATTATTCAGGAAGTGACGGATAAAGTAATTCAATCAATCGGCGAAAAGATTGGAAAAGATATCACGAACCTGATCAATGAGGTAAAAGAGCATCTTTCCTCGTTGTATGGACTCCCGTCGGGGAAAAAAGACATTCCTTCTGCCAGGAAAGAACGGTCGGAGAATATCATTGAAAGTCAGCCGACTGTGGAAAATGTGCCGGAGCCTGCAGGCATAGACGACGGTACGGATGAAATTATCAAAGCCACTGGCGTCAATCCGGAAATGCTTAAGAAAATCCAACAGGATGTTACCACCCTCAAAGGCGCTGAAAAGTATGCCGACTTTATCCGTGAAATGGGATTCAAGACGCTGTACGATTTGTTGGCCTACAAATATACGCACAAAGGCGCCGCTCATTTTCAGGAACAAACCATTATTGATGAGATTATTAACAAAAGTCGGGTGAAGGTGTTTGTGAACAAAGCCCCGGTTAAAAGATATGTGCGTTACTTTTTGCAACCCAAAAAAGCAAGAAAGAAAAAAACGAAAGCCGCAGCGTCGATAACGGCGATTACACGTGAATCCCGTTTTGAAGATATTGAACTGTCGAAAACGTTGCAGGGCTTTTTGAGAAAGGCGAATATCCTTACCATCAATGATGCGTTGCTGTATTGTAATGAAGTTAAAATGAATACGTTGATAACCGATGAGACGATCAACAAACATTCGATGGTTTATCAATTGGTTAAGTTTCTGCGTAATAACGGTTTCGGCACATCTCCCATGAAACGGTTCCAGAAAAAGGTAGAAGAAAACAGTGCACATAAAAAAGCGAGCAAAAGCGACGAGACTGTTGCAGATGCCGGCGAAACGGAAACGGCGGAAGAAAAAGAAATGAAAAGCAGCCGGTTTCATAACCTGACAGAAACCGATATTACAGCATTGTATTCCGACGTAACCGCTTATCCGTTTGCGGAAAATATGAGTGAAGTGTTCGCAAAGTATAAAATACAGTCCATGTTTGAATTGATGTTTTGGGTATGCGAGATTCCGCGCGAACAATTAATGAAAGCATTTGACCTTAACATAAACGCGTTGAGGCGATTTGAAACCATACTGGCCGAAAATGGATTCATCGAAACAGTGGATAAATTGGCGTCGTTGAGTTATGTTTATCAATCCAAATATTATCATTATATTCGGTTTTACCGGAACAAAATCATCAGTTATAAATTACCGCTGACGAAATTCAACAAAAACTTGACGGAAGCCGACTTGGATGAACTTTATGTGCCGCTAAATCAGATAGAAGGATTTAGCAAAGACACCTTGCGCGTTATGAGAAGTTACAATATTCCATTTTTCATTTCTTTGATCGCATTCAGGTTATATGGTTGCGAAACAGCTCATCCGTTTGCTCCGGAAGTGGAGGATGAGGTTAAAAAGGTGATAAATAAAGTACATAAGTACAAATATCAGCGATTTGAAAACTATATCAGTGGCTTGCGGAAATACTATTACAAATCGAGTTTGCGGATTCAGAAAAAGAAAATGGAAGAACAGGTTACTTCTCTCGGATAGCGATTAATATCGGTGTTCCATTGAAATTCCAGTTCTCTCGTATTTTGTTTTCCAGAAAACGTTTGTAAGGCTCTTTGATCCATTGCGGCAAGTTGCAGAAAAAGACAAATGTCGGGATGCTTCCTGCAGGCAATTGTGTGATATATTTGATTTTAATATATTTTCCTTTCCATGCGGGCGGGGGCGTTTTTTCTATCAACGGCAGCAGCGTATCGTTCAATTGGGCGGTCGGGATATGGCGGCGGCGGTTTTTATACACTTCGCTGGCTGTTTCCAGGATTCTCAGGATACGTTGTTTAGTCAGTGCGGAGGTAAAAAGTATCGGGAAATCGGTAAATGGCGCCAAACGCTCGCGAATGGCGTGAGTGTAATTGTCTATCAGGGACTGAGTTTTATCTTCTATCAAATCCCATTTATTTACGCAGAGTACCAACCCTTTCCTGTTTTTCAGAATAACAGAACAAATGTGCATATCCTGCCCTTCAAAACCTCGTGTGGCGTCAAGCATCATTACGCATACATCCGCCTGTTCAATGGCGCGGATCGCGCGGATGACAGAATAGTATTCAAGGTCTTCGTTTACTTTGTTCTTTTTGCGGATGCCCGCTGTGTCAATCAAGTAGCATTTCAGTCCGAACTTGTTGTATTTCGTATGGATAGCGTCGCGTGTTGTACCTGCTATATCGGTCACAATATGGCGTCCTTCGCCGATGAAAGCATTCATCAAGGACGATTTCCCCACGTTTGGACGTCCGACCACAGCAATGCGCGGCAGGTCTTCTTCCGGCTCTTCTTCGTTTTTTTCCGGAAACAAGGAGACAATTTTATCTAATAAATCGCCCGTACCGGAACCGTTAATCGCCGAGATACAAACCGGATCGCCTAAGCCGAGGCGATAAAATTCGGCTGACTGGGCATGAAGTCCGTAATTGTCGGCTTTGTTAGCCACCACAATCACCGGCTTGTTGCTTCGCCGCAGGATTTGCGCCACCTCGTCGTCGAAGTCGGTCAAGCCATTGACCACATCCACCACCATCAGGATGACATCGGCTTCTTCAACAGCGATTTGTACCTGTTTATTAATCTCTTCCTCAAAAACGTCTTCCGACCGGACAACCCATCCGCCCGTATCAATCACTGAAAACTCCTGCCCGCACCATTCTACTTTTCCGTAGTGGCGGTCGCGCGTTGTTCCGGCTTCTTCATTGACAATAGCCTGATGCGTCTGTGTCAGACGGTTAAAAAGGGTGGATTTGCCGACATTTGGACGGCCTGCAATAGCTACAATGTTACTCATAATTCAAAATTCAATAGTGCAAAAATACAAATTTATAATGGAAATGGGAAATCTTTAATCTGTCTGATAACCAAAGGCTTTCAGCATATTATCTCGATTGCGCCAGTCTTTTTCTACTTTGACGAACATCTCAAGGAATATTTTCTTGTCGAAAAATTTCTCAAGGTCT
>JAISUI010000087.1 GCA_031272155.1 Tannerella sp.
CAGCTGGGCTATGCCGACGCCAAACGCATCCCCTACGTCGCCCTCGTCGGCGAAACGGAGATGGCTGCCGGCGTCATCAACCTTAAAGATATGGCTACGGGCGAGCAGCGGGCGGTTACGACCAAGGAACTGATTGAGCATATAAAGCGCTAACAATTTTTCGGCGAAAATTTTGTTTTTCCCCAAATAGTGCTTATATTTGGCCAAATTTTATATGTTATGCCGAGAATCATTTTATTAACCGACTTTTCAGAAGAATACGCCAAAAACCTCTTGAAAGGGATTGTGCGTTATTCAAAGGAGCACGAGCCGTGGGTCTTGTGCAAAATGCCGTTTTCATACCGTGTGGAACATGCCGTGGAAGGCGTGCTCGAATGGGCCAAGAAATGGGGCGCCGACGGGATTATCGCACAGTTTTACAATACCGACCGCGTGAGTATCTTCAGGGAGAATGGCATTGTGGCCATCGCTCAGGATTTTAAGGAGCGTTTCACGGAAATTCCCAACATCACGGGCGACCACAAACTGACCGGCAAAATGGGCGCCGATTATTTTATTCGCAAAGGATTTAAGAACTTTGCCTTCTACGGATTCAGGAACATCGTCTGGTCGTCGGAGCGCTGCATGGGATTCCGTGAAGAGATTGAAAGGCAGAACGCCGGAATGAAGTTTTATGAATATCAGAACGAAGATTTTAATGACCTGTGGCAGTATGATTACACTTCGCTGACCGAATGGCTGAAAATGCTGCCCAAGCCGGTGGCCATGATGGCCTGCGATGATAACCAGGGACATCATATTACGGAAATCTGCAAGCAGTGCAAGATCAAGATACCGGAAGAGATTGCCGTGTTAGGTGTGGACAACGACGAAGCGATCTGCACCCTTTCCGATCCGCCTCTTTCGTCCATTAATCAGGCGGTGGAAAAGGGTGGATATGAAACGGCCGAATTGATGGAACGGATGATTAAAAACCCCGATGAACCGTTTGACGACGTCGTGGTTTATCCGACGCATATCGTGACGCGACAATCCACCGATATTTATGCCACGAACGACCGGCATATTTCCTCTGTTCTCCAGTACATCCACCGGAATATAGACGACAAACTGACGATTGCCAAACTTACGCACCTGGTTCCCCTTTCGAGGCGGCTGCTCGAAAAGAGGTTCAAACAAATTCTTGGGTTGCCTGTCTATACGTACATTATTAATTTAAGGATTGAAAATTTTGCCGTCCGGTTGCTGGAATCGTCGGCGACGGTTATTGAAATTGCCGACGAAACGGGCTTTTCGGATTATAAAAATTTAGCTCGCAATTTTAAGAAAGTAAAAGGATGCACTCCAACGAAATATCGTCTCAGACACAGTTTGAAGCACTGAAAGACCTCTCCATAAACAATCAAACAGTCTGCATAAAATGAGGATATAAATACGTAAAAATGGATTATGAACCCACGCAAGTTCTGTATTTTTGCGCTAATTAATTGAGATAATATAATCATTAAATCGTTAAAAAACATGAGTAAAAAATTTACATTTAGGAAAACAAACGCATGGCGGAAAACAGCCTATCTGCTATGTATTCTGTGTTGTAGCTCGCTGGCGGTAATTGCGCAGCAGCGGGTAAATGGTACGGTGACCGATGCCAACGGCGTGGCCGTTATCGGCGCTAATGTAGTTGAGAAAGGTACTACCAATGGTACGGTAACGGATGTTGACGGGAAATTCTCATTGGCTGTGGCCGGCAGCAATTCGGTTTTACATGTTTCTTTCATCGGGTACACCCCGCAGGAAATCACAGTGGGAAGCCGGACGACTTTCAGCGTAACGCTGTCGGAAGACACGCAGTTGCTTGAAGAAGTCGTCGTGTTGGGTTATGGCGCTGCGGCGCGTAAAGCCGACCTGTCGGCGTCTATCGGGACATTGCAGAACGTGGATATTCTGAAAGAGCGTCCTGTCACGAGCGCTACGGACATCCTGCAAGGACAAATCCCGGGCGTAACCGTGCGCAATGAGGGTGGCGACCCTACCGCAGGGGCTTCCATCATCATTCGCGGACAAGGTTCTAAATCCGGCGAGTCGCCGCTCTGGGTAGTGGATGGCGTTCCGGGAGCGCCGGTAAGTTTGAGTGACATCGAGTCTATGGTGGTACTGAAAGACGCGGCTTCAGCTGCTATCTACGGAGCTTATTCCGGCTCGGCGGGCGTTATTCTTGTGACGACTAAAAAAGCGAAAGAAGGGAAAGTGTCAGTCACCTACGAAGGGACCTACGGCTTTGCGAGCGCCAAATACCCGCAGTCGCTGACCATCGAAGAGCAAAAGGCCGTGCGCCAGACGGCTTACGACGCGATAGGGCAGAGGTTGCCCGACGGCTGGGACGCGACGAAAAACCCGTACGTCGCGACTACACGCACCGACTGGATTGACGAAATCTCTCGCGTAGCGCCGTTCCAGCGACATTCCGTCGTCTTGAGCGGGGGAACAAGCAATTTTTCCAATCGCCTGTCGTTCCAGTACACCGACAAGCAGGGTACTTTGGTGAGCACCTATAATACAGGTATTAACCTGCGCTATGATGCGTCCTACAAGTTGAGCAATCATGTGCGTGTTCGCGAAGATTTCTTTTGGAACACCTGGAACACTCGCGGAACAGATACGGAAAGCGGCTACAGCGGCGCTATCCTGTCAGCCCTGATGATGCCCCGTAATGCCGAGGCGCGTTATTCCGACGGCACTTACGGAGGGACTGCCCCGAAAGACCCGGAATATGTGGCGCAATACGGAAGTAACTTTGCCGATATCCATGGCGACGTTATCAACCCGCTCCGGATTCTGGAAGCCCATTCGCAATATAGTAAACCACAATCCGTCAGTTCATCCACTTTCCTTGAAATCCATGATTTAGTGCCCGGACTGAAATTTACCAGCCGTTTTACCTACAGACTTGAAAGTGCTTGGAACAAATCATTCTCACCCAAGCGCCCCGAACCGGGAAAACCCAACCTGACGAACAGCCTTTCCTACAGTTCGTCCGTTTATAGCAAGTGGGAAACGGAGAACACGCTGAATTACGACAGGAGTTTCGGCGACCATAATCTGGGATTTCTCCTGTCCACGACGGCCAACGAACAGCGTGCGCGGTCGTTTGGCGTTTCGGCGCAGGAGTTTGAGAGCGAAGATAAGATTTATCAGTATTTGAATTATGCTTCTACAATTGTTACGCCTACGGATTCGTATTATAGTATGGATAATAATGTTTCGTATGTAGGCCGTATGTCTTACAGCTGGAATGATCGTTATTTTGCGACGGCATCTTTCCGTCGCGACTATGCCGGCCGTTTGCCCGAAGGCAAAAAATATGGCGATTTTCCGGCTGTTACGGCAGCATGGAAGCTGACGTCGGAGCCGTTTATGCCGAAATCCGATTTCCTGAACCTGCTGAAACTTCGCGGCAGTTGGGGACGTATCGGTAATATCAACACCATTGGTTACGCTTACGGCAGTCCGGTGTTGAGCATGTTCACTTCCGGCGATGTAGGCGGACAGGTGGGTAGCAATACGCCGCTTGTATCGCTGATGGTTTACAACGGCACGGCGTTCAACCCGAATTTGACATGGGAGACGTCGGAAACGACCGACTTTGGTATTGACGCTGATTTCCTTAACAACCGCCTGTCCGTATCGCTTGATTATTTTCAAAAACGGACATACAACCTGATCAAACAGCAGGATGCCGGATGGCCAAGCTATATCGGACTGACGGCCAAATATATTAACGAAGGCGAAATCCGCAATAGCGGCTTGGAGTTGTCGGTCGAGTGGAAAGACAAAATCAATAAAGACTTCCTCTATTTTGCCAATGCCAACATAGCAACGTTGAAGAACCGTGTGCATGACATTGGTCCCGCCGACCCGACTACGGGTGAAAAGCCGGTATGGATTGAAGACGACAGTTTCCGTGGCACGCTCCAACCGTTCCGCACGCGCGAAGGCGATCCATTGTACTCCTACTGGCTCATCCAGACCGACGGCCTGTTCCAGTCCGACGCCGAAGCCGCAGCCTACGTTGATAAGGACGGCAACCGTATTCAGCCCAATGCCAAGGCCGGCGACCTGAAATTCGTGGATCAGAACGGCGACGGGAAAATAAACGACGACGACCGCGTATATTTGGGCGCATACTATCCGAAACTGACGTATGCACTGACCGGTGGATTCTCGTACAAGAATCTGTCATTTAGCGTCATGTTCCAGGGAGTGTCTGGATCAAATGCGTTCAATGCCTGGAAATTTACGATGTTGAACGAGGCGCAGATGAATTTCAACCGGTGGAATCGTATTTTGGACGCTTATCCCAAGACGAATGATATTCCCCGTATTTCGGCAAGTGACCTCAATAATAACTTTACGACCCAATCCGACTGGTATCTGGAAGATGCTTCCTACTTGAGAGTAAAGAATGTCAACATTTCATACGATTTGAAGGATGTTATTCGAAAAATATCCACGACATTGAGAGAGAAACAAAGTGCACTGTCAGTGTATATGAGCATAGACAACCTCCATACGTTTACCAAATATTCGGGCATGGACCCCGAAGTAGGCGGAAAAGGCATGGACGGCGGCCGGTATCCTGTCCCGACGACAGTATCCTTTGGTCTGAAACTTACTTATTAATCATTAAAAAATATCAGATATGAAACGATATATATTTATACTTACAGCAATAATAGCCGTTACGTTTACGGCTTGTGATGATTTTCTGGACGTAAAGCGGGAGAAGGAACCTAACGAAGGCGCATTTTTTGCGACCGAAAAGGATGCGACCGCTGCAATAGACGCATGTTATTGGATCCTGAACAGGGAAGAAACGTTCGGGCGCGATTTGTTCTGGGAACAGGCAGGTGGAGGCGATGATTTTATTTTCGGCCGAAGCCGCGGAGCCGACCAGAACGATTTGGCAGACTTCACCTTCACGGGGCGCGAATCGCCGTTGCGGAGTGGATGGAACATGCTGAATCAATATATGGCACGCGCCAACTGGGTGATATATAAGCTGTTGAAAAAATCAGACGCACTCACGAGCGTTGAGAAAAATCGCCTTGGCGAAGCTTATTTCATGAGGGCGTTCTGCCATTATTACATCGCGTATCGTTATGGACGCGCCGACCAGGGCGTGCCGTTCGATAAATACGAAGATTATGACCTGTATGAGTACGACATACCCGTACAGAGGGCTTCGGTAATGGAAAATTACCAGCTGATCATAGACGATCTCGAAAAAGCGGCCGAGCTGCTCCCGCTGTTTGAAGAGTATTCGGAAGCCGACTACGGCAGGGCGCACAGGGCGGCAGCCTGGGCTTATATGGTCAAGGTTTATGCTTACTGGGCGCAGCACGACCAGAGCAAATGGGCGCTTATTCCTGCACTTGTGGACAAGATCGAACAGGAAGGACACCGCGGTTTGCTCGATAACTTCGCCGATGTGTTCGCCATTGCCAATAATTGGAGCAAGGAATATATCTGGTCGGTTAATTCGAGCGGCTACAACTATGCCGGCAGCGAATTTCCGGGCGTGGTGCTCGAAAACAAAGCCTGGGGGCGCTACAACGGCTGGGGCTATTTCAAACCGACGCTCGGCCTGTTCAATGAATATGCCGAAAAAGATAAACGTCGCGGCGTGACTATCTTGGCCTACAACGACGAATTTGTGTTCTACGGCGAAACGCGCAGATACTATTCCACAGCCGACCTGGAAGCCGGCTTCCAGTTGGCCAAATACATGGAACCGTTCACTTACGGCAGCGTGGTTGACGGCATAGGCGTGTCCGACGTGATCTCGCCGAACGGCGACCGTCCGACCACGGACCTGAACCTGCCGCTTGCCCGCTTCGGCGAGATGGTGCTGTTCAAAGCCGAAGCATTGATTATGCAGGGCAACGGCGCGGCGGCAGCTACGGAACTGAACAAACTTACCCGCCGCGCAGGTCTGGGCGATGTGTATTCAAATGCAACTCTGGCCGACCTGAAACATGAACGCCGTTGCGAGTTGGCCGGTGAATTTACCGACCGTTTCATGGACCTGAAACGCTGGCAGGAATGGGACGTGCTGAACGCACCGAAAATCGGCAGGCATTACGAAAACCGCGACGATCCGGAATCAACTTGGACGCCTGTTGAAATCTGGCCGGCGCGTACGTTCAATCCGGCTACGGACATTGTATTCCCGTACAATCCCGATGAAGTTGTGAAAGCTAACGGCAAATTGAAACAAAACCCGATGGATTAAAAAGAATGAAGCTGTCTTTAAATAAAATGATTTTTTGTTTGATATTCGTATTTCCTGCGCTATTATCGGCGCAGGAAGTACGGATTCATTCGCATAACGATTACAGGCAGCGTGCGCCGTTTTATCAGGCTTATGCACAACAAGTTTCGTATATAGAAGCGGATATTTACGCCACCGATACGGAGGGCGAACTGCTTGTGGCGCACAATCGTGAAGACTTATCGCAGGCTCCTGCGCTCGATGAGGCTTATATTCAGCCCATTATCACGCTGTTCAAGCGTAACGGCGGACGGGCGTGGCGACGATCGGACAAGATCCTGACGCTATGCGTTGATTTGAAAACGCCTGCGCATCCGACGCTCGACAGGCTGACAGCAAAGCTAAAAGCCTTTCCGGAAGTGTTCGACCCCCAAACGAACCCGTTGGCCGTCAGGATAGTGATTTCGGGAAGCGTGCCCGATGCAACGGAATTTAATGATTATCCGCCGTTTATCATGTTCGACGGTTCGCGTACCGATTATACGGCCGAACAGTTGAAACGCATCGCTACCATCAGTTTTAATTTTCGCGATTATTCACAGTGGAACGGCAAGGGAAGCATAAAAGATGATGAGTTAGAAAAAGTTACCGCCGCGATTGCCAAAGTTCATGCGCTGGGCAAGCCCATACGTTTCTGGGGATCGCCCGATGGCGTAACGGCATGGAACACGTTCCGTCACCTCACGGTGGACATCATCAACACCGATCATCCCGAAGACTGCGCCGCGTTTTTTCGCGATTTTCACAATAAATATTATCGTATAGCCGATGCGGATATTGCCGACAGCGACATGGCGCGCGCACGACGTTTAGACCGTACGACGGTTGGCTTTGAAGGCTTCAACAGCAGGCTGTTGCAGCTCTCGAAAAAGATTCCGACGTATCAACCGGCATACCGTAACGACGGAACGGAGAAAAAGATCAAAAATGTCATATTCCTAATTGGCGATGGCATGGGATTGGTGCAGGTTTGCGCCGCCGACGCTGTCAATAGCGGATTGAGCATGTTGAAAATGCTACATATCGGATTGCAACGCACCCAGGCCGCCGATGCATATACGACCGATTCGGCCGCCGCCGGCAGCGCCCTTGCGACCGGTAAGAAACATAAAAACCGCCATATCAGCGCAGACGCTTCGGGCAAGGCCGAGCCTTCGCTGACCGATGTGTTTTATAAAAACGGCTATGCCTGCGGCGTCGTCACGCTTGGGAATATAGCCGACGCTACACCGGCGGCGTTCTATGGACATTCCGTCGAACGCGACAACTCCGACGAGATAACCGCCTGTCTGCTTTACGGAAAACTTAATCTCCTAAACGGCAGTGGCATGAGCGTACTGACCGACCGCAATGACGGATTGCGTCTGACTGATGAGTTGAAAAAGGCGGGTTATACGTTCAGTTCGTCCGTCGAAGATATAGAAAAAACCAAGAGCAAACTGATTTGTATTGACGAACGGATGGATAAAGCCGCATCGGAAGAGACGCTTTCGTTGCTTGCCGACGCCACCCGCGGCGCCATACGGAAACTGAACGCCGACAGCAAAAAAGGGTTTTTCCTGATGGTCGAAGGCGCAAAAATTGATTACGCCGGCCATGCCAACTCCTTCCCCGGCTCCATTGTGGAAACGTTGAGTTTCGACTTGGCCGTCGCCGAGGCGCTTAAATTCGCCGATTCTAACGGCGAAACGCTGGTCATCGTGACCGGCGACCACGAAACAGGCGGCCTCACTATGGTTGATGGCGATGGCGAACAAGGCTCTGTCGTAGCCCGTTACATGACCGACGACCATACGCCCGTCATGCTGCCCGTTTATGCGTATGGCCCTTATTCAAACCGCTTTACCGGCGTCTATGAAAATACGGCTTTGTTTCACACTATTATAGAAGCATTGAAATTTAAGGAATTGGATGCCGTAGAGAAATAAAAGGCTGTATTGGCGCAAAACCGAATTATTTGTAAATTAACGATATATGTACCATCTGCGACAGTTCTTTTTCATCACTTGTGCGTCGGTCTGTATAATTATACAGATGGACGCACAGGATGTCACCCAATGGGTTAATCCCTTGATTGGCACGGATAAGAGCGATGCAGAAACGGTATGGGGCGTTTATGGCGGCGCTTACCCCGGTGCGGTTGCACCCTGGGGCGCCGTCCAAATAAGCCCCGAAACACAGGTCGCAGGCGAGCGCGGATACTTTTACAGCGATTCCGTCATTCGCTATTTTACCTGCGTGAATCATAAAAGCGGCTATCCCGAAGGTTCGCACGGAAATATTCAATTGCAGTTTGCTGCGGGCGAGACATCGCCATCGCAACAAACGTTCCGTCATGCCAACGAAAAAGCCGCCCCCGGATACTATGCCGTAAAGTTCGACGACGGCTCGTCGGTGGAAACAACGGCAACAACACATACCGGCATGTTTCGCTATTATCCCGCATCGGCGCCTTATGCAATTACCATTGCCGATGCAGGCGCAATAGAAGTTGTTGATAATAAGACTGTTTATGCTGACCGGCAGAATGTATGTTTCCTGTTTAACCATCCATATACGCGGCAGCAATCGGGCGACAGGACAGTGACGCTGATCTTTGACCAACTGCCCGGCGAAGACGGACTGCTGATCAAAGCGGGTTTTTCCGGTGTTGACAGAGACGGCAGCCTTGGGAACCTGTCGAGCGAAAACCCCGGATGGGATTTTGACGCCATCCGTGAACAAACGCGGCAGGAATGGAACAGCGAACTGGAAGCAGTCCAAATAGAAGCATCATCCTCGGACGACAGGATTAAATTTTATACGGCGCTATATCATTCCTTCCTGATTCCGGGCATTATTTCCGACGCTGACGGGCGCTATCGCGGCAGCGACAGGCAAATTTACCGTTCCGAAAAGGTCGTTTACGGCGGATTCTCCACCTGGGACACATTCCGGACACTGCATCCCTTGCTGTGTTTACTAAAACCTGATCGTCAGGCGGATATGATCTGCTCCATGCTTGACATCTACGACCGGACAGGATTCCTCCCGTTCATGCCGATGACAGGTTATCATTCTATTCCGGTTATCACTGATTCCTACAACAAGGGCGTCGCCGGATTTGATACGCAAAAAGCGTATGAGGCCATGCGTAAATGCCTGCTCGGCGACCGGCTCCCGCGACAAAACACTTATACGTACATCAGGGATGGTTTTCTGAACGATTCGATAGAAGAATCCGTTTCGGTCACATTGGATTATGCGTACAACGACTGGGCTTTATCGGTGTTTGCCGACGTGTCGGGATATGCGGACGATGCACAGGTATTGCGCGAACGTTCATTCAATTACCGGCATCTTTTCGATACGGAAACGCAGTTTATGCTGCCGCGCAACAGCGGCGGTTTTGTGCGCCATCCGGGCGAAATGGGCTATAAGGAAGCCAACCGGTGGACAGCCTCGTGGTTCGTGCCGCATAATATGCAGGATATTATTAATCTGTCGGGCGGCGATTCATGTTTCGTCGCTCATCTTCGCGATGCTGTGGAAGGCGGACAGATTGTCTTTGACAATGAAACGGTATTGCATTATCCCTACCTGTTTGCGTATGCGGGTCGTCCCGACCTGACATGCCGCTGGGTGGACCGTATTCGCGAAACGTGTTACGCCGCGACGCCGGGAGGTATCCCCGGAAACGACGACCTTGGCGCCATGTCTTCGTGGTATGTGTTCGGCGCCTTGGGCATCTTCCCGTTTTGTCCGGGACGTCCGGAATATGTGCTGACAAGCCCGTTGTTCGCGTCCGCTACGCTCCATCCGAAAAACGGGAAAACGATACGTATCACTGCTGATGCGGAAGCTATTCATCACCCTTTCACAGGATTACAACTGAACGGACAGCCATACCGGAAATTGTTCATTACCCACGACGAGCTGACGACAGGCGGGACATTGCATTTTCAGGGCAACCCGACGGGCGCTGATTACAGCGGTTTTCAACGGCCGTCATCCCTCACGACTGCTACGCCGGAGTTCAGGATAGAACAGTCGGACGTCGTCCGCCGGAAAGTGTCGCCACACGAGGAAACGTATCTTCGCTTTACCGTATCAAACCACGGCGCGACAGGCGTTTTCCCTGCGACGCTATATGAGCATGACAGGTTGATTGCGACAAAGAAAACGCTTGTGAAAGAGGGCGAAAGCCTTACCGACTCCATTCCCTTCCGGCTGTATGCCAAAGGCAAACATACGTTATCTTTCGAGCGTCGGCAATGGACGGTCGAAGTCATTACGTCGGACAGCGACGAACGCCTGACTTGCGCCGTAAACGTGCGGCAACCGCTTGTCAGGGCAGGCGAAGATATACATATCAAGCTGTCCGTTCAAAACATATCCGGCCTGCCTGCCAAAGGGACAATTCCCGTTTATGCAGGCGATTCGATTGTCGTACAGGCGGCTTACGACCTGAATCCCGGACAGCAGGACGTCCGGACGCTATCCCTGCATCTTCCCGCCGGATTTCATCAACTGAAAGCGATGGGACAGGCGCAGACAGTCAAAGTATATGAGCGTCCTGATGAATCGTGCGTCCTGTCGGTGGACTTTGAGCGGTGGAGCGATTCCTGCGCTTATGACCGGTCGGGCTTCGGCAACGATGGCGTCGTTTGCGGAACGGTTGGCCGCAAACAGCGCGAACAGGGATGGGCATTGAGCCTCGAAAATGGAGGATATGTCCAATTCCCTCTTAGCGAAAGCCTTGATATTACGGGAAATACCCTTACTATGGCCGCGTGGGTTTATCCGACCGGCAAGTCGTCGGGATACATGGATTTCTTCACAAAAGGCGATTATCATGTATTCCAGATTGCCGGTAACGAATTGTCATTCTTCGCCGGAGGATGGGGACGGGGAACCTGTTCCGCGCCATTGCCCGACGACTGGCTGAACCATTGGCATCACATCGCAGGAGTATGCGACGGCAAAGAGTTGCGACTGTACATTGACGGCGATTTAAAACAGTCGTTGCCGGTTGAAGGCCTGCTCGCCCCGACCGAAATCCTGTGGAATATAGGCCGTAACGCCGAAATGCCGTATTCCAGGCAGTATAAAGGACAAATAGATGAAATAAAAATATACAAAGATGCACTGACGGACGACGACGTCCGGGGCTTGTATCGTAACAAAATTGTTTATCATTAAATTATATGGAAATGAGATATTATAAAGTAGTTAGAAGATTTGAAGCGCTCGCATTGGCCGGCTTTTTGTGCATGGCGGGTGTCGTTGCGCAGGAAAGCGCCCGTATCAATCCGCAGTTTCACCTGATTGCGCACCGCGGAGGCGTAGTTGATAACGGTAAAAACATGGAAAACAGCATTGCCGCGCTCGACGAAGCTGTCCGACGCGGTTATACCGGCGTCGAAATTGATGTGCGGCAGAGCAAAGACGGCGTTCTGTACCTGTATCATAACCGCTCGTTCGAGGGCGATTACGACTCCAAAGGCCAAGGATCCGAGATGACATGGAAAGAGATCGCCGCACTCCGCCCCCTGCGTCAGGGAGGAGCGCCGCCGGCGCTGCTCGAAGATTATCTGCATCATGCACAGGGGAAAGTCACTGAGCTGATGATAGATATCAAAGAGAATAAGCCGCCGGTCGAGTTCTACCAAAAGCTCGAAAAAGCGCTGGTCGAAACGAATTTCCTGAAAACAGCCCTATTCATCGGACATGGTGATTATTTTCGCGGCAAAGGCTGCAAGATAACGATGCTTATCCGCGAAAAAGATGAGTTTTTCAAACAGTACGGCGACAAAACGAAAGACTATTATTTCCTGTTCGGCGGGGTGGACGAAATCAACGGGCAGATACTTAAATGGTGCAAAGACAACGGCATACGTGTAGTCGCCTGCGCCAACCTGCCGTTCCGCGGCGAACCGGCGGCCGACAACCTGCCCAATGCCGGACGCAACATCGAATGGCTGGCCGCCTGGGGCGTAACCGATTATCAGATAGATTCGGCCTACGACATTTTCTTCCGCGAAAAACAGGACTCCCCGAAAGAAACAGCCGCTGGAAAATACATCCTGCCCTACAAGAATACGTACAACAAGGAACCGTTGGTGACGGAAAACGAATACCGCATAGCCAAACCCGTGCGTATAGAGCCTAAAAGTTTCGCCGAAGCGAAGAATATCCTGCCCAACCCCATTTGGGAAAACCATCCCAAGGAAGTGGAAATGTACTGGAAAGCATGGGAAATCGCCGTCGGCAACATACGGCAGGTGCAGGAAGGATCCGGCTTCGTTTCGCCTTACCTCGACATTGCTTACAACGGTAATATCTTTATGTGGGACGCTTCGTTTATGATGATGTTCGCCCGCTATGGCTACCGCTTTTTCCCGTTTCAAAATTCGTTGGACAACTTCTATGCCAAACAGCATCCCGACGGTTTTATCTGCCGCGAGATCAAGGCCGACGGCGCCGACTGTTTTGAGCGCTACGACCCCGTCAGCACCGGCCCCAATATCATGCCATGGGCCGAACTGTCGTACTACAAGCAATATGGCGATATTGACCGCCTGCACAAGGTCTTTCCCGTCCTGTGCGCCTATTACAAATGGCTGAAACTGAACCGCACCTGGCAGAACGGCACGTACTGGTCGAGCGGCTGGGGTACGGGAATGGACAACATGCCCCGCGTGCCGTCGGGTTATAACCTGATTTACAGCAACGGACACATGGTATGGCTCGACGCCAACCTGCAACAACTGTTCATGGCCAACGTCCTCCTCGAAATCGGCTTCTACCTCGAACGCTGGCAGGAAATAGAAGATTTTGAGGACGAAATAAAGTCGCTCTCGAAATATATCCGCGAAAACCTGTGGGATGCAAAAACAGGATTCCTCTACGACCAGTATGCCGACGGAAGTTTGAACAGCACCAAAGGCATCGGCGCATATTGGGCGCTTTATACGGATGTTCTTGATAAAACGCAATTGGATAAAATGGTCAAGGAACTGACAAACAAAGCCACGTTCGACCGTCCTCACCGGGTGCCATCCCTTTCGGCCGACCATCCGAAATATAATCCCAAAGGACGCTATTGGCAAGGCGGCGTATGGCCGGGAACTAACTACATGGTTATAACCGGATTGGACAAAAAGGGATATACAGATTTAGCCAAGGACATTGCCGCAAACCACTATGGCAGCGTGCTGGAAGTGTATAAGAACACCGGCACTTTCTGGGAATACTATGCGCCCGAAGCCATCGAACCCGGATTTATGGCGCGTAAGGATTTTGTCGGATGGACGGGTTTGCCGCCTATCGCCGTGTTTATAGAATATATCCTCGGCATCCGTTCCGATTATTCGGAAAACAAAATCCTGTGGGACATCACGCAGAAAGATGCGCACGGCATCGAACGATATCCCTTTGGCCCTGACGGCCTTGTGACCCTGAAAGTCCAAAAACGCAATTCGACGTCCGACACGCCGGTTGTTACCGTCGAAACGAATGTAGCATTTGAACTGACCGTCAAATGGGGCAAAGACAAAACCAAAACCATCAGCATGCAAGCGGGCAGTCAAACAATAAATCTATAATTATACTGTATGAAAATAGGAATTGATTTAGGCGGAACCAACATCCGGGCGGGGCTTATAGAAAATGGGAAAGTCATCCGGAAAATCATCGAACCCTGTAAATCCGACAAACCTGAAAAAGAAGTGTTGGAACAGTTGCAAACGATGATTTCATCCCTGTTGGCGCCTGATGTTGAAAGTATTGGAATTGGGGTGCCGTCGGTTGTAAACGTAGAACAGGGAATTGTTTATAATGTGGCTAACATCCCGTCGTGGGTCGAAGTGCCTCTGAAAGATGTGCTTGAAAAGACGTTCCATATCCCGGTGGCGGTCAACAACGACAGTAACTGTTTTGCCTTGGGCGAATACCATTTCGGCCAGGGCGCCGCCTACGAAGACCTGGTGTGCCTGACGCTCGGCACGGGTGTTGGCGCCGGCATCATTCTTCGCGGGAAACTCTATGCTGGACATAACACCGGAGCCGGTGAAATCGGTTGTTTGCCTTATCTGGCTCACGATTATGAATATTATTGTGGTAGCCGTTATTTCTCTGAAGAACATGGTATTACAGGCAAAGAAGCGTATGAACGGAGTCTTTCAGGCGACCAGCAAGCGAAGCAGATCTGGAACGAAATGGGATGGCATCTGGGAAGTTTGCTGAAAGCGATTTTGCTGGTCTATGATCCCCAGGCTATTATCTTGGGAGGCAGCATTTCCAAAGCATACGTCTTTTTTTCTGCGAAAATGTATGAAAACATGCAGGACTTTCTTTATCCCGAATCTGTCAAAAATCTCAAAATCCATATCTCAGAGAAAAAGGATATTGCATTACTTGGGGCTTCTATATTGGCCGGATAGGTACGGGATGATTTAAACATAAAACCCCCCGAATAAAGAAGGTGTTTAAAAAATAGAAATGGCAGTGAAAAAGTATCTCCATGCAATAAATCCGTTAATATGCAGTTATTAATGTGTAGTTAATTATCGGTGCGTGGAGAAAAGGATTTATTATATGCTGGCGGCGCTGGCCGGATTGGTTATGCTTCTTGCGTGCAGTACGACGAAGAATACGCAGGCAAGCCGGCGATACCATGCCTTTACAGCCCGTTATAACACGTACTTCAATGGCAAGACGGCCTACGACGAAGCACTGACATCCCTGCAGGATAACTACAAGGAAAACTATACGGAACAAATTTTTATGTTTCCTGTCAGTTCCCTTCCGAAAGACAAAAAAGAGGTCGGTGGTGCATTCGACCGCGCCATTGAAAAAGGCAACAAAGCCATCAAACAACACTCCATCCAAAAGAAACCACCCCGCAAATCAGGCTGGCAAAGCAACCCCAAAGAGGTTGCCCTCCAGGGTAGGGAAGAATACAATCCTTTCTTGAAACACTGCTGGTTACTGATGGCGCAAGGCCAGTTCTACAACGGCGACTTTCTGCAGGCTTCCGCGACGTTTTCCTACATTGCCCGCCACTATGCCACCGATCCCGCCATGGTAGCCGAAGCGCGTATATGGCAGGCGCGGTGCTATGCCGAAATGAACTGGCTCTATGAAGCCGGCTCGGCGTTGGATAAATTAAAGGAAAACGGCTTTCCTGCCGGCAACCAAAAGCAGTACGATCGCATTTATGCCGATTATCTCATCAAAAGTGGGCAGTACGAAGCGTCTATTCCTTATCTGCAAAAAGCGATTAAATCGGAGAAAAATAAACGGCAGCGCGCCCGTATGCGTTATCTCCTGGGACAATTGTATGCCGGACTGGGACAGAAGGAAGAAGCCTTCCGCACGTTCAAAAAGGTAGCCGCCTCCAATCCTCCTTACGAACTGGAATTTGCAGCGCGTATCCGGCAAACGGAAGTAGTAAGCGGTAAAAGTCGGCAGAGTGTCCTGAAAATGCTCCGCCGTATGGCAAAAAGCGACAAAAACAAAGACTATTTAGACCAGGTATATTACGCGATCGGAAATATTTACATGAGCGTACCGGATACGACCAAAGCCATAGAGAGTTATGCGCTCGGTATTGAAGAAAGCACGCAGAACGGCTTGGACAAGGCGATATGCCAGATTCGGCTTGGCGATATTTATTTTACACAGAAAGATTACGTCAAGGCGCAACCATGCTTTAGCGGTGCATTGTCCGGTATCCGGAAAGAGTATAAGGAATATGAACGGATTTCGCGCCTGTCAGCTGTGCTCGATGAATTAGTCGTACATGTGGAAGCCATTCATCTGCAGGATAGTTTGCAGACACTTGCCAAGATGCCTGAATCCGAACGTCTGGCGGTGATTGACAAAATTATTGAGGACGTAAAGAAAAAAGAAGAAGAGGAAGCCAAAAATGCTGCACGGGAACAATTCCTCGCCGATCAGGAATCGCGCGGCGGTCTTGACCGTCCCTCCCTGCAACAGGGCAATGTTCCTACGATCGCTGTTCCCGGTGGCGAAAGTTCATTTTATTTTTATAATACTCAGACTGTTGCACAAGGGAAGACACAGTTTCAGAACAAATGGGGCAAACGTCCGCTGGAAGACAACTGGCGGCGACGTAACAAGACGATGAATATCGTAGATCCACTTGCCAATGAAGAGGTGGAGGATGCAAACGCCATGCAGTTTGACGAAAATGGCAATCCGGTTGAACAACCATCCGACTCCCTTCAACTCCTGATGGATTCGCTGAGTTCCGACCCGAAAGCGCGTGAATATTACCTACAGCAAATCCCGTTCTCAGAAGAAGACATGGAAGCGTCTGATATCATCATTGCCGACGGGCTGTTCAACATGGGAATGATTTACAAAGATAAACTGGAAGATTTGCATCTCTCTCTTGATGCATTTGAGGAACTTGACCGGCGGTTTCCTGACAACAAATACAGGATGGATGCTTATTTCCAGGTTTATTTGATGGCGCTCAGGTATAAAGATCAGGCGTTAGGGGATAAATATAAAGCGATGTTAATCAATGCATTTCCCGAAAGCGACTATGCCATTGCGATAGCCGATCCGAACTACGAAGACAACATCCGGCGAATGGATATCGTACAGGATTCCCTTTATGAGACGACGTATGAACAGTATTTGTCGGGCGATACATCGTCTGTGCGACAAAACTACCGGATGTTCAGCGAAACGTTCCCTTTATCCAAATTAATGCCTAAATATATGTTTCTCAATGCTTTGACTTATGTGCAGGCAGGCGATGCGGAAGGTTTCAAAGCGGCGCTGACGGCACTGGTAGAGAAATATCCACGGGCAGATGTGACGGAACTGGCGTCCGAGATGCTGAAGGGTTTGTTGAGGGGGCGTGCATTAATGCAAGGCGACGTCACCGGCATGACATGGAATTTGCGCTTCGGAGTAGGTGAAGACGGTATGCTGTCGGCCGCCGACTCGGCACGTGTATTTACGGACGAACCGGACACTCCACACCGAATGTTGCTCATCTTCCCTACCGGCAGCATTGACAAAAACCAACTCTTGTACATCGTCGCCGCTTTCAACTTTGCCAGTTTTACAGTTCATACGTTCGACTTGAACATAGACGATGTCGGGTCGTTGAGCATATTGACAATCAGGCCATTTGCTACTTTGAACGAAGCATTGGATTACGAACGTATGGTCTATAGCCCCGAAGGCTACGGGCAGGCCATTGACCGGGTAGTTTCGTTTTTCCCCTTCTCGGAAAATAACTACGAAACGCTAATGCACGGGAAAACACTTGATGAATATATGAGTTTCTTTGCCGAGCATTATGGCGAAAAAGCGCCTGAACTGATTGCACGGTGGCGTGTCCGGATGGAAAACGAAGATGAACCGGCCGATATGGAAGATGCGGCTGTAGAAAAGGCGGCCGGTATTGAACCGGACTCGCTGTCTGAACAGGAAGAAATGATAGAAAAGGAAATTATTCCCGAAGATGAGCAGTTGAATGTACAGGCGCCCGAAGTACAAATAGATTCACTTGTTAATCTGATAGATACAATCCAATTGCCCATAACAGGAGAACAGCCTGTCGTACTGCCCGACGACGAACAACCGCTGTCCGCCGATTCTGTGACGCCCCCTGTCCGGCCTAAAGAGATAACGCTGGAACAATTGGAAGAACGGCGTAAACAGGCCGAACTGGAAGCACAAGCCAAAGAAGAAGAAGCGCAGAAAGCAGCTGAACAACGTAAAAAAGAAGCTGCCGATCAGAAGAAACAAAAGGAGAAACTGCGTAAACAGGCGCAGAAACAAAAGCAAAAAGAAGCGCGGGAACGCCAAAAACAAAAGGAAAAAGAGCGTAAAGAGAAGGAACGCGCCAACAAAAAACGGCAACAGGAAAAACAGGCGCAGAAAAAGGCCGAACGGAAAGCGAAAAAGTAAAGGATTTCAGATTACTGATTTTCCTGCCTTACATTATACCAAACTTATCGAAAGCCTCTTTAGATTTCATGCCTTCCTGAATTTTTTTCAGGACGATACGTTCGCCGCGAGCTTTTTCGAGGGCTTTGGTGAAGACTTCTTCCTCAATGCCTTGCGGAACGACACATACGCCGTCAATATCGCCCACTATCACATCGCCGTCATTGATGACTACGCTGCCCATCGTAATCGGCACGCGCCAGTCAAGCACCTTGCCGCGCGGAGCCTGGTCTTGTGCGTAAGGTCCATAAGAAAAGCAGGGGAAGCCGAGCGCGAGGATACCCCGCGTGTCGCGTGAATAGCCGTTGACGACAGCGCCCGCCGCACCGCATTTCATTGCGCGAGCGCTCATCAGTTCGCCCCATAGAGCATACGTTGGCGACGAGCCTGAACAGACGTATATCTCGTCCTCGCGCAAATCGTCGAGCGCTTCGAGCATCAGCCCGAATGACTTTTGCAGGACTGGGTTTTGTCCTGCGCGACTATCTGTCACGTCCGCCTCAAGTACGGTCATCGCTCGCCCCGCAATGAATGAATCATCGCTCAGCGGACGGATTTGCGGCGGCAGGAACTGATGAAAGCAGCCCATTTTATCCATTATGTCTCCGATGACGGCCGTATATAACTCGTTTTTTATCAGCCTGAAAAGACTTTTATCATCTTGCCATTCTGCCATTTTGTTTTTGCTTTTTACAGCGACTATACAAGGTCGCCCCTATAATAATGATTACAATTCTGCCCTGATTTTCTCAATAATTTCAGCGTATTCCGCATCGGATAGGAATTCTTTCGGCTCGTCCTGAAATGGAACGCCCCAGTGGGGGACGCCTTCGCGCTTCGGCACGATATGGACATGGACATGCGGGAAGAGGTCGCCATACGTTGCATAGTTGATTTTCTGCGGTTTGAATACGTTATAAACTGCATGAGCCGTGCGGCTTATGTCGGCAAAAAACCCTGCACCTTCCGTCGGTTCAAGTTCAAAATACTCTGTAGCATGTTGGTGATATGCCACAATACAACGCCCACGATACAACTGATTTTTAAGCAAATATACTGTTGAATAGGGCAGATCGGCGATTTTTAGCATCGCTCCGGTCAGACTGTCAGGGCCTGCGCAATAGTTGCAGCCTTCTTTTTTATTTTCCATAATTCATTATTTATTTAATTTATTCTACAAGCATTTCAAACCCATAAGCATATTTGCTTGGACGATTTTCAACAGCCTGCAACTGTTCGGGAATTTCGATTTTCACTCCTCCTCCGGAAATTTTCCATTTCAGCGGTTTACTGTAACCGAAAAGAAAAATTTTGCTACCTTTTTTGGGCGTGACAGAGGGGATAGTAAATTCTTTTCCCTGCCATATTTCCGTGAACGCATATACGGTTTTATGGTCTTTGCTACGGGTGAAATAGATACTGTCCTGTTTCCAAATGTCACGTCCCCGTGTTTCGTATATACCTTTCCCATTGACTTTCAGCCAGTCTCCCACTTCATTAAGTTGTTGTACGGCTGTCGGATGAAACTTGCCAAATTCGTCAGGACCAATACAAACCATGAAACTGCCACCTTTGGCGACGCAGTCTATCAGGTTATGAATCACCCATTCGGCGCCCTTATAATGTTCGGCAACGGGGTCAAAAGCAAAAATTTTTCCAAGCAAACAGATGCTCATCCATGGCATATTGGTTTTTTCAACTCCCACAGGCACTTGCTGTTCCGGTTGATAATAATCGCCATAGTTGCCTATGCCTCTGACACGAATCATCACGTCAGGTTGAAGCGAACGCATCATCTTAACTGTCTTTTTCAATTCCGGCCAAACATCCTGCCCGAGCCACATATCTAAGCATACCATATCCACTTTGCCATAGTTAGTAAGCAGTTCACGCAATTGTTCGCGGTGGCGGGCGATGAAACGGTCGGTTTGTTCCTGTGTGCGGGGAATGAAGCCCAGCGGATGTTCCACGTATGGACGGAAATCGGCATCATACCAGTCGGGATGCGAAAAATAAAGGTCTATTTTAAAGTTCTTGCGGTGGGCAGCATCGCACAGTTCATTCACTATATCCCGTTGAAAAGGTGTTTCTTCTATACTGTAATGTAAGTTGCAGTCTTCAATTACCGGTTTGTCTTCCTTGATATAATTACCTCTTTGTTTGACAAGCGTATTGGTATGAAACATCGAAAAACCGTCGTGATGTTTGGTGGTAAATGCAAAAGCCTGCATGCCGCAATCCTTGAACCAGTCTATCCATTCATCAGCATTAAACTGTGTGGGATTAAATGTTTTATACAAATTGATATATTCCTGTTGTTTTTGCGGAGTCATTTCAAAATTGCCGCCAAACTTATGGATGAACGGCCACGACGCCTCAATACCCCACTTGGAATAAACGCCCCAGTGAATACGGATGCTGTATTTTATATCACGAAATGCCTCATGCGCTGCTTCCGATGCGTGAATGTAATCATCGTCAGGAACATCTTCTACATAATCTTTTGTCCAATTGTAAACTCCATGCGTCTTAGGTATTACTATGCCTCGCTCACGATCTTTTTGGACCTGTTCGGGGGTCGGTTTCGTCTGTCCTAAAACCAAACCCGCACTCAGCATGAAAACCATGCTGCAACTAATTAGTTTCATCCTATTTTTCATAACTGCAAAGATATTTATTTTCCCAAAACTATCCAAATTTATCCGTTCAGGCGGCTTTTTATTCAACGATTTCAATTTTAAAAACTGCTAATCCTCCGCGCAGCGTTTTATCGGCTTTCATGCCGACGGGGAGTTTGGACAGGTCGGAAGCCTTGATACTGCGCGGTTTGCCGCCATTCCACAAGTCTGTCACAAGCAAGGTTTTTGCGCCTGCAAGCGAAGTGCCTTCGAGTGAAATATCAAGAGCGCCCTTAACTGCCTGAGCAGTAGGGTTTCCGCAGATGATGATGGCTTTTTGTCCGTTCCATAACATATATGGCACGGGTAATCCATCTGTGCTTTCGTTCGCGGCAAAGTGTATCTCCTTGATATTAGGCTTGTTATCAATAGTCGTGGACGTAAAAATGTCCGTATTGGCTTTGCGAATGGCAATCATGCGGCTGACGTCGTCGAGCATCTCGCGTTTCGCCTTCTGTTTCAACTGGTTCCAGTCGAGCATTGAGGCATAGAGCCATGTGCATTTACCCTTCTCGCCTTTGCCGTAAAGGTCGGCGGT
>JAISUI010000122.1 GCA_031272155.1 Tannerella sp.
GACGTCAAGGGCTTTGAGGTGCGCGACCGCGTGAAAAGCCTTTATACCGAAATTGAGATGGACGACGGGAGCGTGCAGAACGGCAATTTCACCGGCAAAAACACCACGCAGGTGCGCAATATCTATCTTTCGACGCCCGTGATGGCGGTTTTCAACACCTCGAAACGGTGGAGCAGTCGCGCGGGAATTTATGTGGCGTGGCTTGCAAGTCCGACTTTTCGAGGCTCTGCATCAGACGGTTATCTGCGCAACGGCAGTCCGATCGGCGAAAAAATTGAAGTGCCGAACGCGACCTTCGATTTCTCTTCGCATCAAAACCGCATTGACTACGGCCTCATTGCCGCCGAGCAATGGTGTTTCAGAGGCAACCTCTACCTTGTAGGACAGCTCAACTGGGGCCTGCGCCCGCTTTTCCCGGACGATTTTAATGCCATGTCGTTCAAAATGAGGAACGTATATGGAATGCTCGGACTTCGATATAAAATCTCTTTATAATCTAAGCATTAACGTTTAAAGAACGTCACCTGCTCGCCCTGTTCATGAATGGCTGTCCGGCTGAGCGTATATCCCTTTTGACGCACTTTGCCGGTTATCAGTTCGGGGATATTGTACGATTTCATGAAACGGTGGTAAAAATCCACATCTTTCTGAGGCAGCAGAAAGGGTTTGGAAGGCTGACCGTCCGGATGAATATAGGCGATATAGGGACGCGTATAAAGTCCATCTATCCTGCGACTGCTGAACACGACCCATCGGCTGTTGCTGCTCCACGAATGATAACTTTCTACATCTTCGCTGTTTAAGGCGTCCAACGGACGGATGCTGTGGTCGTCCAAACTTAACATATACAGGTCGGCATCCTTATGCCATATCGAAAAGTTTCCATACCCCGAAAGCGTAAACATCAGGAATTTACCGTCAGGCGAAACACGAGGGAACGATACGCTTTTCGTATCAGCGCCAGCCTTGAAGAGGGTATCCACAGTAGCGCCAAACCGGCGCCGGTCGGCATCAAATGTGATGGAACACAGGCTATATCGCACTTTATTATAGGCGTAGGGCATTGGCACGGTGTCGGACGAACAGAAGTACAGCGTTTTTCCATCCGGCGAAAACGTTGGGAATGTCTCAAACGCCGCTTTTGAAAACAGGGGAGGCGCAGTGATGATTTCATGTTTTTCCACATCATACACCACTACATCCGAAGCAAAATCGAACACTTCAACCCTGTTCCGATCTGAGGTATGAAACATTTGATTGGTATTATTCACTGAAAATGCGACATATTTTCCCGACGGATGCCATGAAGGATACACTAATGGCGAAAGCGTTCGGTCTGTTTTAGTGTTCAGTTTTTCTACTTGGCCGTCGTTAATCAGCAGCGTACACGCAAACTTATCGCGGATATGGAGCAGCATCCTGTCCGGCTGTTGCATACAGAACGAATGACAGTTCATGCAGTTATACTCCATCTGGCGATTAGTTACGATAGCGGTTTCCTCATAGTTTTCCAGGCATCGCTGGTAAATACCCATCTCATGCCATATCTCATAGCCCGGTTCGATCAGTCGGTAGGCGAGATAAGGGTCTATCGGTTCGGCGGCAATATAGATGGGAAATGTAGAATACCGATGCCATTCTCCATTGCACTTGCCCGACAGGGTGACATACAGCGTTTTTCCACCTGCTTCTGCCATCAGTTTTTTCCAGGAAGACACGGAAATGGCAAACTGTCCTTTCCGGCCTTTTACTTCCGTTTGTTTCCCGTCAATTTCAAACAGGGCGAAAGATTGCTCAAACCGGCAGGAGTCCGCCCATTTGAAATGGAGTGGCGCGATATTGGGAGGAATAGTTACTTCCGTGTAATCGGGAAATATGGATGGCATGCCTTCCGGTGTTCCGTCGGCCGCACGTTGTTCGCCGCAACTTATCCAACCGGCTGTAAGGACGGAAAGAAAGACGCAGAAGATCGTTTTTGCCGTATCGTTATATTCTTTTCTTGTTTTATTCATTGTTTTTTGGATGGTGGTTCAACTTGCGTAAACATAAAATAATACCAGTAGGTATCGCCGAAACTGCGTTTCAGCAATCCGGGCAGCGCGTTTCCGAGGTTTTTGTTGGACAGCGCCTGCTGCCTGTATTGGACATAACGGCGGATGGTCATCTCCGAAACATTAAACCGTACCCAATAGTCAGGGTCCTGTTCGCTGAGAATAATCACGGCTTCCTGAAACGATTTTGGCAACACGGGCAGGACTTTCGTCCCGTAATATTTTTCGATCAACTGTTTAAAGCCATACATATCCTTGATTAGCAAATAAAGCGCTCCAACATATTGGATAGTCGCCGTATGCGCCGGATTCTGTTCCGCAATGCGGAACAGGTCTTGGTTTAATCCGCCCAGTTCGGACAGTTCATTCTCGTGAGGGATGCAACGACGTTTCTTTCCAAGTAGCGGGTCGTCATTTACGGCTTCGTCGTTCCATAAAAAGCGCCGTTGCGCCTGCGCCCATTTCTTATAATACATCGTTCGTTCCAGCAAGGCGATGTATTTTTCCGCTACCGGATAACTCCCAAATATCAAGTTGGTCTGAACCAATCGTTTTATCATACGCGGTTTGCCTTCGCTTACCGTACTCATGTTTGCTTCAAACGCCATCCGTTGTGCAAGCGCAATATGACCCATTGAAAAATAGACGTCGCTCATCAGGACAGAGCCATGCGCCGTCCGGTTCCACGACAGATAGATGCCCTCTACACCCCGCTGGTCGAACGCGAAAAGCTGGTCGGCTAATTTGCCTTTCTCGGCCAAAGCGACATTCAGGCAACACATATACAGGTAGTTCTTCATATCGCTGTTACATTGTACAATAAGGTCGTCCCACCGTTCCGTCTGCATGTAGTAACTTAGTTTTTTGAAAAAATCGGAACGCGGCTGGATGGTTATTTTCACGCCGGCAACGACAAGCGCAACGATACATGCCCCCTGGAATATCCATCCGACAATTCGGCGCCTCAGGGAAACAAACGATGTCCGACGCATTGCACCGGCCAGCAGCAACAAAGCCGGCAATGCAATCCAGGGATAATACAATACCCACCCCGGACGAAGGCGGGGTCTGAAATAGCCATCGGGCAACAGCATCGCCCGGTAATTCTCCGAAAAAGAAAAATATACGCTTCCCCAAACCATCAGGATAATTAACAGCGCCGGAAAGAGGAAAAGATACGAACGCTTGAAACGAACCGGCAACTCCCACAGGAAAACACATCCGGCAAAAAGGATAGCAACCGCTCCGGCTATCCAGAATAAAACAGCGCCGATCAACAGCGCATAGCCCATACGCACAAGTAACGATTCGTTTGTGCGGACATAGCCGTTCAACGCCAGTAGCGCCAATGCAAAACCAACCGTACCCGAATAGTAGTAATTTACGTCAAAATGAACATACAACAGCATAATAACGGGAATAAGACAAAACGGGCGAAGTGCGGCGGCAAGACCTGCCCGTCGCACGATGCCTTCCGTCAACACACCGATGCCTGTCAGTAAAAAACTCATAATCAATGCACCGGCGTATGGATACACAAAAAACTGCACAAGATATTCCGCCATCAGCCTTACCCCTCCGCCCGGCCTTGCCAACAGCGACAGCCAATACGCAGGGCTGTACAAAAACAGTTGTTCCTGCTCAATATAATAAAAATGATACGCCCCGTACCGCTGCAGGTAACAGCACAATGCGATAAACACAAATAGCCAAAAGGCAATGGGAACAGCCTTTTGCCATTGTCGCCAATCAAAAATTATTTTTTTCCTCATCTCCACATATAATTTTGCAAAGATAAGGTTTTCGCGGATATTTTTGCTACCTTTGCAAAACGAAATTCCATAAAGATATGAAAAATTTAAATGTGCCATTCGTAAAGTCCCTGGACAAGTGTGACTTGGCCGAAGTTGTCGCCATCATGGAACTCCATGCACGACGCGAAAGTATAGACGTATTGAACTGGGCGAACGATTTCCCCTACAAGCCTGTCGTGGCGTTTGATATAGCACGCGGCGCAAAAGATTTGTACCTGCATTATTTTGTCCGCGGATTATCCCTGAAGGCTGTTGCCGATGAAGACGGCGAGTTTGTCCATCCTGACAGTTGTGTGGAGTTTTTCATGCGGAAAGAGGGCGAGATGAAGTACATCAATTTTGAATTTAACTGCATCGGGACGTGCCTTGCCGCCCGTCACGAATCGCGCGAGGTAAGCGAACCGCTTACGAAGCAGGAATACAAAAGCATTCGCCGCTATACGACGCTGCAACGAGAAGCCTTTGCTGAAAAGAAAGGTATTTATTCATGGGAGCTGACAGTTGCTATCCCATTCAGTTTGATGGGATTGGACGCCGCCAACTTACCCGTAAAAATTTATGGGAACTTTTACAAATGCGCTGACGACACGGAAAATCCGCATTATGTCACATGGAGTCCGATAAACCTGCCCAGACCGAACTACCATTGTCCGGAATTTTTCGGGGAGATATCTTTCTGACAGGACGCGCTTGGCAATCACGCGCCACAAAACAGATATGACTTATGGATAAAATCGTTGAAATAGCTAATTTCTATCAGGCCGACGAAGCCGAAATGTTTGCCAGTTTGCTGCGGGCAGAAGGAATCGCTTGTTATGTTCGTAATGGATACAGCAACCGAATATTACAGGGTTATGTAGATATTGGAGCGCGAGTGGAGGTGCTGGACAGGGACGTCCCTCGTGCACTCAAAATCATGGAAGATGGCGGTTTCATGCATCCGGAAGAAGAGGACGACAAACCAACTGCGCTGTCGCGATTCATCCCGTTCCTGCGCAACATTTCGTTCGGGCAACAGATCGCACTGTTTATACTGCTGATAGCATTTATATTGGCGCTTCTTATCTACATAAATTCCTATTTGACAGCCTGATATTCCTGATTTAAAAACATAGACAGACAACGCTGCCGCAAGAAAAAATGCTTTTTTGAAAAAAATTCCCCGTTTTATTTGCAGTTTCAAAAACTTCATTTATCTTTGCCGTCGTCAACTGTTAAACATCAGACAAGATGGAAGACAGAAGGTATAAAATTAGAGATATTAGAGTTAAATCAACAGAGACTATGAACCGGAAAATGAACATTCGGAAAACTGCTGCAGGCGTGGAAAATTTAAAGTTTTTTATGCCCTGTAATTTGTTTGTTCTCACTATTTTGTTACTCTCTCTCTCTCTCTCTCTCTCTCTCTCTCTACTTACTTTACTTTACATATTATAATAAAGAACGCGCATACGCGCGTAAGATAATACGGATTTCCGGAAAAAGTACTTTACGAAATATTCGGCTTCCCGACATTTTCGGAAAGTCTCAAAAAAACTCCTGCGAACTTTCCGAAATCTTCGGAAAAGCTAAAAAAATTTCCGGCAGGCTTTCCGATGTCTTCGGAAAGCGCAGACAAAACGCCAACAGGGACGGAAAGCGAGCGATAAGGGAGAACCGTCGGCAGAAAACAGCGAACAATAACAATTTTATTAATCATAATTTTTTTCATTATGCAAACATTCAGATTAAATTTTTTCATGACGGCAATGCTCGTATTTGCCATAGTGCCCGCAACGGTTGTTGCACAGGACTTAGGGGCGCTTCAAAAAAACAAAAAGTACATTGAGTTAAGAGACAAGGCAGAAACAGGGGATACGCAGGCTAAAGTAGAGATAGGCAAGTTGTTGCGTACAGGCGAAGAAGGCTTCCCCAAAGATGAACTTTTTGCCTTAATATATTTTGAATCGGCTGCCAAAAAAGGTAACAGCGACGGACAGCTATGGGCTGGTAAGATGTACTATAACGGCTGGGGCACCAAGCAGAACTACAAAAAAGCGCTCGCGTGGTTTAAGAAATCCGTAGAACAGGGCAACTGTGAAGCGGAAAACATGATGGCGGTAGCGTATTACAACGGCAACGGCGTAAAATTGGATATGCAGGAGGCTCTCAAATGGTACATCAAAGCTGCCGAGCATGGGAATAAAGATGCGCTTATGCTTCTTGGCTATTATTACTATAATGGAGGCATTATGGTAAATCAGGATTTTAAAGAAGCCAAGAAATGGTTTGCCAAAGCCGCAGAGCAGGATTTGATAAGCAGCAGTTTCATGGACGTCAGTTTCTTTGGAATAGGCTCGGAGCGTGATATGGAAGAAAGCAAAAAACTTGCTGAGGCAGTTCTGACCCAAAAAAGCAAAACCAATGCTATACCCGAAGGCTCGGACGAGACATGGGGGCTGATGAACCTGCTGTCTGCTTATGCCGACAACAGCAAACCGTCCGGCAGTCAAATCTCAGACCGAAGCAATGAAGACTTATATAAACTCGTTAATGAAATGCATACGCTGTTAGAAGCGAAACGGGCAACTGCCGCAGGATATACTTCTCTTGTCGCCAACCCGACGGACGCCAAAGAGGTTATAGCCTACAAAACGGAAAACGCCGCACAGCTCTTTGATATATTCAAAAAGATGGGCGACATTTATCTGCAACGTAAGGACACGCTCTTCGCCGCCGGTTTACTCGGACTGGGCAAGGCGCTGGACAGGGGCGAATACGAAGCAGTCCGGACGATGGCGGCGAACTACTTCTTTAACAACGGGAACTACCAAAAAGCGTTTGAAATGAGCAACAACAGCGACAACTACTATATTGCCGCAGTTTCGGCATACCGGTCGGGCAACGCGCAGGAAGCCGAGCGGCTCTATAACCTGGCCGTAAGTAATAATGTGAAGTTTCCCGACGAAATAGCACAGGGCATAACTACTCTGAAAGCAGAGACCCAAAAACGCGAAGCCGAAGAACAGGCGCTCCTTGCAGAACAGAAAAAGGAAGAAGAACGCATAGAGAAAGAGATAGCAAGTAAGGGTTTGTTTCCCCGTGAAGGACCAAACGGCAAACTCGGTTTTGTGGATGCAATAGGGCGGTGGGTTATCAAGCCGCAATATAAATTTACGACGCGTGCTCATTTCAGTGAATTTCATGAGGGATTGATTTATGTACAGCAGGATGTCAAAGATGGCAAATATGGTTATATTGACCAAACAGGCAAATTGGTCATACCGTTCCTTTATGAATATGCACACAATTTTAGCGAAGGCTTGGCGGCCGTAAAATTTAACGGGAAATATGGATATATAGATAAAACAGGTAAGTGGGTTATTCAACCGCAATTTACAGGGGGAGGAATATTTAGTGAGGGGCTGGCCGCGGCAGGTTTGGAAGAGAGCAAGTACGGGTATATTGATATAACAGGGAAATGGGTGATACAACCGCAATTCTATAAAGCAGAACGATTTCAAAAAAACGGATTTGCTATCGTTGGGAAAACAGGGACTAAATATACCTATGACCTTGGACTGATAAACAGGCAAGGCACTTTGGTGGTGCCGATGGATTATCAGCGGTTTGACTTTGTTGAAGACGTGGTTATTGGACAAATTTATGGACCGAATCCGAAAACTTCGGGTTTCGGCACAAAAGCATTTCTTATCCACAGCAATGGCAAGGTGATACCCGCAGGCGGCGACCTTATATATCTGGGAGATGGGCTGTACGTACAGGACTACTCCACAGTCATTGATAAAAACGGTAAAAAGATGGATATTTCAGGCGACTGGGTTATACTTGGATATAACAACGGGTTCTTCTTTGCCCGTTCAACAAACAATAAATATGCACAAATAAACAAAAAGGGCGAGATAGTAATGCCTTTGGATTACGATATGGTTTATTTAAAGGGGGATTGTTACTGCGTTAAAATGGATGGAAAAGCAGGATGTGTTGATAAAGGGGGAAAGATTTTAACACCTATCGTTTTTTTACTTGCTTCTTCTTCTTTCTTTGAAGGTATAAATGTTTTGTATGAGACTGACCCAAAACATGGGAAAATATTAGGATATAAGATTGACCCTGCTACAGGCAAAATTAATTTGCCAATGCCTATTACAGGCGGTGATCTTCGTTCCGTTAAAAATCGTCTTACTAATTTGAGTAAAGAACTCGAAGCTTCTATAAATTTTGATATAGACTATTCCGATGAAATCCAAGTACAAACGCTTTTTGACCAGTTGGAAACCACAACGGTTATACCTGAAAAATCTCGTAAGGATTATATGGAAAGATATCAAGAATTCAGGCTTAAAGTACTGAACCAGCTTGCTGTTATCAGGACAAATAATTTTAACGACTACGAAAAAGCCACATATGAAGAATTGGCGCAGCATTTGCCGTATCCGCTGTTTTACGACTACTATGTCAGGCGCTTCCCCAATGGTTCCTATATCGCCGACTTCAAAGAAATTATTGACAGGACGGACGACAAACTCTATCAGGCAGCGTTAAGCAGTGGCGGGCAACGGGCATATCTAACCTATATTTCCTGCTTCCCCGACGGCAAATATACAGCCGAAGCCCGGCAGAAGACCGAAGCCATGACTGCGGCGCAAAAGCAACAACTTGTTGCCGACCTTGCCAAAGCCGTTAAAGAAGAAAAGGATAACCTTAGCCGGTATGTCAAGATAGATATGCAGGATATCTTTATGACGGAAGGCGACGGGCTTACTTGGATGGAAGCAGTAATGTCCGCAACGGAAGACAGGAAAAACCATAACGTCTTTGTCGTTGCAAAGGTTACAAACACAGGCAAACTGCCGAAAAAAATCAAAGCGACCGTAACGCTGAAAATTACTACACGGTTCAGCATGCAAGTTTTTATTGCACATGGTTCCAAAGACTGGATAGATACGTATAATAAAGAATGGTATCTGAACATACCGCCGGGAACGTCCGATGTTGTTATCGGGCATTTCAAATTTCAGGCAAAAGAATGGAGCGGCGGCGGCGGCGGACCTATTTTAGGTCTAAACGCGACCTCTAATACTTTCATTGACAAGAATAACGCATTCCTTGTAAATCTTGCCTATTACGACGGCGACATCCCGGAATCTACGCTGACTGCCCAAAACAATCTGGCTGAAACGCTGCGCACGAATGGCAATGTGGCCGTGAAAAAAGGGTACGCAAGCCGATATGTTCCGGCAAGCGAACGGCAATATGCTTCGGTGGCGCCGTCGAGCAGCGAATCTTCTTCGGATAAGGTGGAAAGCAGTCAAGAGATTGACCCTGATAATGTTGAGATACCCTCTTATAAAGTTTATAAAAATGAGCTACTTGGTTCATGGGTCGAACAAAAAGAAGATGACGAAAATAGATGGTATAAGAATTATGAAGGAGCAAAAAGTGAAGCTAAATGGATTCAGTGGGAAGAGGGTAAAATCAACATGTTTATATACAGAAAAAAAAATCCTTATGGCAACATGGAATATTGGGTTGACAATTTTTTTTATGATACAGAGGAGAATGCGCGTAATGCAGCTTATGTCTTTAAAAAGTATGGTAAAATTAGAAAAAAGGGAAAACAATAATATATGAACAAGAAACTAACAATTACAGCAATAGCAAATTGTTTATAGCAAATAAGGGGGCGCATTTCGATTTCGGAAGCGCCCCCGTTGTTTTGTGGCGAAGTTTCTACCCGAAGATATTCCATTTCTTTGAGAACGAGGGGGAATCGGAAAGAGAAAAAAAAGTTCCTTTTTTATTTGCAGTTTCAAAAACTTCATTTATCTTTGCCGTCGTCAACTGTTAAACATCAAAAGACAAAAGATGAAAGACAGAAGACATAAAATTAGAGATATTAGAATTAAATCAACAGAGACTATGAACCGGAACATGAATATCGGGAAAAGCGTTGCAGGCATGGAAAAATTAGGTTTTTTTATGCCCCGTAATTTGTTTGTTCTGAATATTTTATTACTCTCTCTCTCTCTCTCTCTCTCTCTCTCTCTCTCTCTCTCATTAATACATGGTTACACGCGTGCCCGCGTTATTTATCCGCAGGCGCGTCAATATATAAAATCTCCTTTATCCATGCAAGTTTTCTGCCAATCTTTTTTTATTCAGGAAATGGCAGAGACTTTCCACGCTCCATACTGAAATATATAAATCACTTTATATTACCAATTTTATTAACATTTTATTATATTTATTATGCAAAAGCAAATTCATTTAAAAAAGAAGGATACCTGGCGTAAACTGCTATGCCTGTTGTGTATCCTGAGTGTTGGAACGCTAACGGCCTTCGGTCAGAAGCGTGTGAATGGTACGGTGACCGACGCCAAGGGCGAACCGGTCATTGGTGCGAACGTTGTCGAAAAAGGGAGCGCCAACGGGAGCATCACGGATATGGACGGGAAGTTTACACTGACCGTCAAGGAGAATGCGGTGTTGCAGATTTCGTTTGTGGGATTTGTGACACAGGAGATTGTAGTAGGCAACCAATCGAGGTTAGACATCACCCTTCAGGAAGACACGCAAGCGTTGGAAGAAGTGGTTGTTGTGGGTTACGGTACCCGCGTCAAAGGCGCTCTGACCGGCTCTATCGCCAAGGCCGACAGCAAGGTTTTTGAAAAACGTCCTATTGTAAATGCGGTCAATGCGTTACAGGGAACCATGCCCGGCGTAACCGTGATCAGGGGTTCCTCCCGTCCGGGATTTGATCAGTCTGAAATTCAGGTTCGCGGTTATTCTTCCATCGCAGGCGCCAAGCCATTGGTGCTGATTGACGGGATAGCAGGCGATCTGAATATGATTAATCCCGGCGATATAGACAACGTCACGGTTTTGAAAGACGCTGCCGCATCCATTTATGGAGCGCGCGCTTCCGACGGCGTCATTCTTGTTACGACCAAAAAAGGAACCTCCGGGAAACCTAAACTTACCTATTCGGGAAATTTCGGCGTCAAAAAACCACATTTCCTGAAAGAGGTGACTACTACATCACAACTGATTGATATGTACAACGAATCCATGATTAACATGGGACTGTCGCCTGCATCGCAGGATGTTGTTGATAAAATCAAGGCTAACAGTCAGCAAGTTGACCCCGTAACATGGTATGAGGGATTCGGTAATTTCCCTGCACACTATGGATATGTGGACTGGACAAGCGCTATTGTGGGCAATGCCACGCGCCAGAATCATGATGTCAGTTTGTCCGGAGGCGGCGACAACAATACATATCTTTTTTCGGCTCGTTACAACCGTGACGGCGGGCATTTCAAATTCGGTGATCCTGCACATTCCGATCAATATAACCTTGCTGCCAACAACAGCTTCAGGAATATTTTCGGACGGCTGAATATTGATACCCGTTTGCAGTATGACAGCCGACGGACGGATGAGCCTACCATGACAGATACGGCATTAGCATGGTTATGGCGTGTGATGCGCTTTAATCCGATTTATACGCCGGGCGGTCATTTTTACCTTTGGCAGGGTAATGTAGGCGTTGCGAATTATCTTGAAAACGGAGGGAAGCGTCAAATAATGAACGATGCACTGATTTTTAATGCGAAAGGCGATCTCCAGATTATAGACGGATTGAAGTTAATCGGACAATACGGCGTAAGGCTTACTCATAACAGGGATAAAGCTGAAAATCGCACTATTGAGTGGTATGACTGGAATGACGTAATGTTCAGGCAGGATAATATACCTAACAGCGCCTCTTATGCCACCGGCTATAACCGTTATTCTTCTTATACCGCTTACCTGGAATATAACAAATCATTCGCTCAGAAGCATAATGTAAGTTTGATGGCAGGCGCTTCGCACGAAGAAAACAATGCCGAATCCTCTACGCTCAGCGCAAGTGATTTTTTAAGTAATGATCTCTTTACGTTCAATTTATCAAACAAAACGGATATCAAATACCTGTCGGCTGTTACAGACGCAAGCGACTGGGCTTTGACTTCGTTCTTCGGACGTTTGGGCTATAACTACGACATGAAATACCTGATTGACTTTACGCTTCGGGCTGACGGCAGTTCCAAGTTCGCATCGGGCAAACGATGGAGCGCCCTCTTCCCTGCTGTTCAGGCGGCGTGGAATCTGGGAAATGAAACTTTCGTCCGGAATACCAACCTGTTTGACAATCTAAAACTAAGGCTGTCAATCGGACAAAGCGGCAATCAGGAACTGTCGTTCGGCAATTATGATTATATCTCGCGTATCAACATCAATAATTCTGTTTATGATTTTGGAACTCCGGGCGTTAATTTCCCCGGCGCAACGGCAACGATTGCCTCACAGGATCGTACTTGGGAAACAATAACAACCTATAATACGGGTATTGATTTTTCCGTATTAAATTCCAAATTATCTGGCAGTTTTGATGTTTACATCAAGAAAAATTCCAATATGCTGGTAGCGCAGGATTTGCCGGCCTTGTTCGGCGGTTCCGCGCCCACTCAAAATATCGGCGAACTGGAAACAAAAGGGTTTGATCTGACGCTTGGATGGCGCGATAAAGTAAAGGATTTCAGCTACGGCGTTTCTTTCATGCTCAGCGACAGCAAGAACAAGTTAGTCAAACTGCTTGGGAATGATACTAAAGCCACCGGATTGGTTTACGCCAGAGAAGGTTATTCGCTTTATTCCTATTTCGGCTATGTTAGCGACGGTATTATTCAAGACGAAGCCCAGTTGGCCGAATATAAGAAATTGGGCGGGAATGTTCCGGCCCGTATCGGGATTGGAGATATGATGTACCGCGATGTGGACGGCGACGGTAAAATTACTGCATTTGGCGACGATGGCAATAGCGGCGACCTGGTTTATCTCGGCAACCGCCTGCCGCGCTACACCTATTCATCCAATATTGATCTGTCATACAAGAATGTAGATTTAAGCATCTTCTTGCAAGGCGTGGGTAAGAGGAATGTAATGAGGGACGGTGATTTTGCTACTCCTTTCTATTATTTCTGGTTCCAGCCTATGGCCTATTTTTACGAAAAGACCTGGACACCGGAACGCTCTAATGCCGAATTTCCGAGAATGGTGCAGGGTTCGCGTGGATGGGATGATATTCGCGACTGGAACTACCTGACCGCCAGCGACGCCTCATTCCGATTGATGAGCACGGCATATATGCGGGTTAAATTGCTGACATTGGCGTATCGGTTACCGCAGTCGTTTTGCCGTAACGTCAAGTTACAGAATGCACGTATTTATCTGAGCGGCGAAGATATTTTCACCTTTGCAAAAGGCACTTGGGAAGGCTCTTATGATCCTGAAGAAGGCTGGCAAAGGTCGGACGAACAGACCTATCCGTTCAGCAAGACATTTTCAATTGGTATTGATATAACATTTTAAGTTTTAAGATTATGAAAAAATTATATATAAAATCGCTTTTAACAGCGTTATTACTCATCTGTCTTACCGGATGTACGAAAGATTTGGATTTAAGTCCTTTGGATTCCATTTCGGACGCTTCGTTCTGGAAATCGTCGTCCGATTTTCAAAAAGCGGCAAATGCCCTGTATGCGGCTTTGCCCGGCTTTACTACCTTTGACTTGGATGCTGATATGGCTTTCAGAACGCCCAATTCCACCAGTAACAGCACTTCTACTACGCCTGATACTGACAGTAACTGGAATACCCCCTACACGCGGATACGCAACTGTAACAATCTGCTCGAAAAAGCAAGCGCTTCGACTATAGCGTCTGAAATTAAAGTTTATGTAGCAGAAGCAAAATTTTTCAGGGCTTATAATTACTGGTCGCTGTATCGCTTGTATGGAGGCGTGCCTGTGGTTACTGAAGTACTGGGTATCAACAGTGAAGAGCTGTACGGAACCAGAAATTCGGCGAAAGAAACGGTTGATTTCATTCTGCAGGATCTTAAAGAAGCCGTATCGGATCTGCCGGAGGAGAGCGAGGTATCGGCAGCGAACAAAGGACGGATCACGAAAGGAGCTGCTAATGGACTCCGGGCGAGAGTGGCCCTGTATGAGGGCACTTGGCGGAAATTCCGCAACGACGGCGAAGCCAACAGCTATCTTGATATTGCAGTAGAAGCTGCCAATACAGTGATAAACAGCGGCCAATACGGTTTGTTTACCGGTCAGGGAGCGGAAAGTTATCAAAAATTGTTCGACAACGAGGGCGACAATTCGTCCGAATGTATCCTGGATCGCAGATATGAATCCATGGTCAATCAACATTCTTTTTCGCGCGGACTGCAACAGAATGGTTATCTGCCCACTAAACAACTTGCAGACATGTATTTATGCAAAGATGGGCTTCCTGTATCCAAATCGCCTTTGTTTAAAGGATATGATACGCGTATTTCGGAGTTTGAAAATCGTGATCCGCGCATGGCTCAAACGATTATGATTCCGGGAACGGTGGCCTACGCGCCTATTTTGCCTGATCCGGTAGAACATTGGCCATTCTATCCTGACCGCGTTTACACAACGGGCTACATCATCTTCAAGTATATGACACAAGATCCTAACGGACAGATGACGCCATATCTCGACCAGCAAGGTTGGGACCATCATATCATCCGCTATGCGGAAGTCTTACTGATTTATGCAGAAGCGATGTATGAAAAGAACGGCAGTATCAGCGACAGCGATCTGGATAAAACCATCAATGCAATACGCCGCAGAGCCGGGCTTACAACGGCGCTGACCAATGCGTTTGTTACTGCAAATGGTTTGGACATGCGGGAAGAAATTCGTCGCGAACGGACGGTGGAACTGGCTCTTGAAGGCTTCCGTTGGGATGATTTGCGGCGATGGAAAACGGCGGAAACCGAGTTGAAGAAAGCTATTCGAGGCATTAAAATTGCGGGGACAGAATGGGGAACGCAACCTATCATTATAAGTGGCGTTGACCAAAATCCCTATTCTAAACCCGAATGGCAAAACCGAACAGACGCCGAAGGATTTATTATCAGTGAAGCGGCTGATGCTCGATCCGGTTTTAATCCCGATAAGCACTATTTGCGCCCGATACCTGCCAAAGAGATTCAACTGAATCCGAACTTGCAGCAAAATCCGGGCTGGTAATAATTATGATATGTATGTGGAATACACGGAAATACAATGATATTTTTCCCGTGTATTCCCACATGCTATCTGTAACGTCTAACTTCACTCATCCTCATTTTCGGGGTATGTGGAACGACGTACAATGGCATCGAAACTGACAGAAAAAATACGTTCTAATTAACTCTTTAATCATTTTTTATTCAAATTACTTTATTACCTTTGCTAAAACTTTACAAACTTTCATTTTAGAATATGCAAAAACTTGTATTTACAATCGCAATGATAATCGTCGCATTTTCCGTATCAGCCCAAACAAGCACGGATTTGAAAGCGGACAAAGTCATTGCAGAAAAATTTTTCAAAGAAGCGAAAAAGGCTTCTGTTCAAGTAAATATGATCACTGTGGCAAAATTTTTTCTCGGAAAACCCTACGTTGGGCGAACCCTCGAAATAGGCGACAAGGAATCGTTGGTTGTCAATCTGCGCGAACTCGACTGTATGACGCTCGTCGAGACTTGCCTTGCCCTTTCCCGCGCTCTTAATTCCAACGAGCCGAATTTTGACGAATTTACGAAAGAATTAACCAAAATCCGCTACAGAAACGGCATTATCAATGGCTATACCTCCCGTTTACATTATTCAACAGATTGGATGTACGATAACGAAAAAATGGAGATTTTTCAAGATATTACCGATAAAATTGGCGGCAAACCGTTTCATCCCAACGTTGGCTTTATGTCGCAAAACCCCTATAAATACAAACATTTGAAGGATGATCCGAAAGCAGTGCAGCAAATGGCGGATTATGAAAAAGCAATAAATTCGCGAACAACATACTATTACATTCCTAAAAATGAGATATATAAACATAAATCGAAAATCAAAAGCGGAGATATAATCGGATTCACAACCTCAATGAAAGGTTTGGATATTTCTCACCTTGCAATAGCTTATTGGGATGACGATGTCCTCACTTTCATTCACGCCTCGTCGAACGAAATGAAAGTGATAATCAATCCGATTTCGATTGCAGATTACTGTAAGAGCATCAAAACCAACACAGGAATTGTTGTGTTAAGACCTTGAGTTATCCTAATACGAGCATTTTTTTCAGCAAACAAAAAACTCTTCAATCCATTTTCGCAATGTGTGTTAATTCACACATTCAATCTCCGCCACAACCTCAAAAATGTCATCTTTATCATTGATTTCCAGCGAATAATCGTTCCCGAAAATCAGGTCTAAACGGCGACGAACATTTATAAGACCAATCCCGCCGGTTTTGTTGGTGCGCTGACGCTCAGCCGGTTTGGAGTTGATGCAACTGAAAATCAGTTGCTTATCGCGTTGCTCAAATTTCAGGCGGATAAATGAACCGCGAATGTTGTCGTTACCGTGCTTCACGGCGTTTTCGACAAAAGGAATAAAGAGCAGAGGCGGGACAGTTGTTCCTTCGGTAATATTCTCAGTATCAATCGAAAACTCGAAATTATCGCGACGAATTTTTTCCAAATTCAGATAATCGGTCAGGAAACGGATGTCGTCGGCAAGCAGCACAGCGGTTTTTCCGCCTGCATTGAACTGATATTGAAGCATTTCGTTCAATCGGTTCAACACGCTGACTGCTTCCGTCGGGTTTTCCTTTACCAACACATTGATATTGTTGAGCATATTGAACAGGAAATGCGGATTAATCTGGTTTTGCAACTGCTCGACTTCGGCTCGCATAGCGGCTTTGGCAAG
>JAISUI010000012.1 GCA_031272155.1 Tannerella sp.
GACTGATACTCTCCGCCACGTCAAGCGCAGTCGCGCCCTCGGCATATTCGCGAACGGAGTTATCGGGAAATGTTATTTTTATCATATTCATTATCTGATTCAGGGCGCAAAGGTACGAAATAAATGGATGCAAACTATGGCAGAAGGCGGAAAAAGATGATCTTGCCTGAATATTTTTTGATTATCCATTGCTATTTATGAATTATTTTGTACGTTTGCAGGCGCAAGTTTTGACATGCAACAAAACGTCTGTTTATTTTTAGCAATCATAAAATTTTAGCATAATGAAAAAAAGTCTGTTTTTCAATCTCATTTTCATAGCGTTCACGCTATTACCGGCCTGTCAGAAGGAAGTGTTGCCGCCACAGGCCGCCGGGCCAACGCCCGATGAAAACCAATTGGCATGGCACGAATATGGCCAGTATGCCTTTATTCATTTCACCGTCAATACTTTTACCGACAAGGAATGGGGTTATGGTGACGAACCGGAATCCATTTTTAACCCGTCAGAACTTGATGCCGACCAGTGGGCAACGGTAGTCAAAGACGCCGGATTAAAAGGAATCATCCTCACGTGTAAGCATCACGACGGGTTCTGCCTATGGCCAAGCGCCTACACGGAACATTCCGTAAAGAACAGCCCCTACAGGGACGGGAAAGGCGACGTCGTTAAGGAAGTGTCCGATGCTTGCCGCAGGCATGGACTGTTCTTCGGCGTCTATCTGTCGCCGTGGGACAGGAACTACGCACAATACGCATCTCCGGAATACATTACTTATTATCGCAACCAACTGACCGAACTGCTGACCAACTATGGCGAGGTGTCGGAAATATGGTTTGACGGCGCTAATGGCGGCGACGGCTATTACGGCGGCGCCCGCGAAATGCGAAGAATAGACAATCGCACTTATTATGACTGGCCGAATACCCATGCCATCGTCCGCAAACTGGCTCCCCGCGCCGTGATGTTCAGCGATGGCGGACCTGATATTCGCTGGTGCGGCAACGAAAGCGGCTTTGCAGGCGAAACGAATTGGTGCATCATTTGCAAAGATACGCTGTATCCGGGCAAACCGGATATCTATCAGTTGCTGAACAACGGCGATGAGAACGGCAATGCATGGCTCCCCGCCGAGGTGGACGTATCTATCCGTCCGGGATGGTTTTATCATGCTTCGGAAGACGACAGGGTCAAAACGCCTGAAACCCTGATGAAAATTTATCTCGAATCGGTAGGGCGCGGCTCGAATCTTCTGCTCAACTTGCCACCCGACCGGCGCGGATTGATTCACGAAAACGACGTGAAAGCGCTGCAGGATTGGAAAAAACTGCTCGACGAAACCTTCGCTGTTAATCTTGCAGCGAAAGCCAAGGCTCAAGCCGATACATACAGGGGAAAATCCAAACTGTATGCCGCCGCGAACGTCACCGACGGCAACAAGGAAACCTACTGGGCGACAGACGATGACATAACAACCGGGAGCATAGAGATTGACCTCGGCGCATCCAAAAAGGTGAATTATTTCCTGATACAGGAATATATCCGTCTCGGACAGCGCGTAAAGTCATTTGAAGTAGAAGCGAAAAAAGACGGCAACTGGGAAAAAGTGGCCGAAGGCGCCACCATTGGATTCAAACGTATCCTGCCGCTTGGCGGCGTGGAAACGTCTGCCCTGCGTGTACGCATCACCGACGCCAAAGCCTGCCCGCTGATTTCAACGATTGAGATCTATTAAAGCCGCCACTTTCAGTCGGTCGGTCTGGACTGTTTCAAACTCGGAAGCGACGGTATTGCCGCCCATCGGAATGTTTGTGTTCCGGTATTCCATCCGACTGTACAGCACACTTCGGGCAGAAGCATGAAATTCGGTTGCCCCTGTTTCTGCTTCGATCCGTGCAATGTTGTCTTCGCGTATGCCACACCCCGGCATGATGATGATACGTCCGGCAGACTGTTCTACCAACCTGCGTATCAACGGGATTCCCCTGACTGCGTCCGATTGTTGCCCGGAAGTCAGGATACGGTCGCATCCGAGGTCAATCAGTTGTTCCAGCGCACGGAACGGGTCGCGGCACATATCAAAAGCGCGATGGCACGTGACTGACAATGGTTTGGAGGCTTCCATCAGTCGCTTCATCAGGCCTGTGTCCAAATCGCCTTCCTTCGTGAGGCAACCGAATACCACGCCATGCACTCCTAATTGCTTAACCATCTCAATGTCATACAGCATGGAGCGCACTTCGGCCTGCGCATAAAGGAAATCACCACCGCGCGGACGGATAATTACATTTATATCAATGGATGAAGTCAATGACTGCGCTGTCCGGATTTCGCCATAACTTGGAGTAGCGCCGCCTTCGGGAATAGCAGCACACAACTCAACGCGCCGGGCGCCTCCCGCCTCCGCTTCTACACAACTTTGCGCCGAATTAGCGCATATTTCAATGATTCGTCCCATTAGCAACCTCTGTTTTTGCGATATGAATTTCTTACTTTTTTGAGGGGCAAAAATACAAAATGTTTTTCAATTATTTGTGTCAAGAGATAACAAATTGAATATCATGTCAATAAAAAAATAACACGAAAACGATCACTTTTTTTGAACAAAAAAATTCTTTTTTTGTTTGCAGTTTCAAAAACTATATTTATCTTTGCCATCGTCAATTGTTAATAAAATATCAGACAAAAGACATCAGACAGAAGACAGAAAGTAAGAATTTTACAAACAGAGGCTATGAAACAGGAAATGAATATTCGGAAAACTGCTGCAGGCATGGAAAATTTAAAGTTTTTTATGCCCCGTAATTTGTTTGTTCTGAGTATTTTGTTACTCTCTCTCTCTCTCTCTCTCTCTCTCTCTCTCTCTCTCTCTCTCTCTCTCTTATATTAATGTATATCCGCAAGCGTGCCCGCGTAATTTATCCACGGGCGCGTCAATATATAGAATTTCCTTTATCCATGCAAG
>JAISUI010000025.1 GCA_031272155.1 Tannerella sp.
TCAGCGAGTCCGTTTCGGGCACATAGATAGTATTTTTAAGTGTACGTCCGTCGCCCGCACCCGAAGGCAGGGGATAGCTGAGGTACTTAAATCCGTAATAGTTTTTCCGCACCGTTGTGGCTCTGGTTTTATCCACCACAGTGGCGTTGATATAATCGTCATGGGGCGCGATATAGGCCGAGTCGCTTACATTGCATACATAGATGCTGTCCAATTTAAAGATGGTGCCGAATCCCAGCGCCGGGTCGCCCGGCCCGTTGATATCCACGCCTATTTCCACCTTGGCAAGCGAGCGCACCATATTGATTTCGTAGTTGGACGGGGGCGTGAACGGATTGGTAATTGTCAGGAAATCCGTGCGTTGTCCCCACATCGGGATGGGCGTATAGTTGCCGCTGCCGGAGTTTTGCGCCGTTTGCCAGGGGGCGGCGCTGAATTTGAGCTGGCTGATCAGGTCGGCCTCGGTGGAGGCGTTTTCCGTCAGGTTCAGGTTGACGCCCGCCGGCATATTGGCCACACAGACAATGCGCTGCTGCACACCGGGGATATTTTTCATCTTCAGGGTGACTTTTTTGCGCGATTCGTTCGTTGACGTACCGTCCCACTGTATGCTGTCGTGCGGCAGTGAGAGGCGATAGAGGAAGATGTCATCCAGTGTGTTGGATGGCGTAGGAGTCGCCGCATCCTTAAAGACAAACACATCGAGTGTGTCTATTTCATTTTCTTCTATAGCGGAAATCGCACGGGTTGAGAAGCCGTTGCCCGTCGTAGCCGGGAAGACGATGCGTACCGTCAAATCCGTGCCTGATGACGATTTAGGATAATCATCATCTATATCCCCTTCCGACACGCAGGCCGCGAACGCGAAAAAGAAAATGGACAATATGTATAGATACCAACTTTTCATAGATTCAAACCCTTGTTTATTTTATTTCTACTCCTGTTCTGTTGAGCTTATATGGTTATTTTAATTTTTTTCGTCACCGTGCCGACCACGACGTTGATCTCGCCGTTGCCGTTGGCGCGGAAGCGCAACTGTCCGGAAGGCTCGTTGGTGTAGGTCGTCGTTGCGCCAGCATTGTCTATCAACACGATAGAGCCGCTCGCAACGGTGGCCGTCCATCCATCCGGCGAATCCGTATCCACATAAACTACTCCTTCAAACCCCGCGCCTACTCCGCTGAATACGCTGCGGCTCAGGGTGAGGGATTTTTCCCCGACGTCCCATGGACTGAGCGGTTTTTCCGTCCAGTCGGCCACTTTGAGATATATTTCTACATCTTCGTCGCCTGTCAGGTCAAAATTTTTCAATGTTGCATAAAAGATATAATGCGTATTGCGGCGAATGTCCAAGTCGAGCACCGTGCGCTCGTTCCCGTAACGGTCCACCGTATCGCCGCGCATAAATTTATGCTGGTGAGCGCTTGTCAAAAAATAAGCGCTCGAACCGATGGCCTTATCCCATCCTTCGCCCATGATGACGCGATACGTTTTTGAGAGCGCCGTAGCGCCCGTCACGTTCGCCGTGAGCGAGATATAGGAGAAAAGGCTTGTGTCATTAACCAGATATTCAGGCACATAGAATGTGACGCTATCACGAAATCCGGTTGCATTTTCCGAATAGGCCGACGAAATGCCTTTGCCGCCTATTGCATCTTTGTTGTGGAATCCTAATGGGAACGAACCCGTATATCGCGTCGCAACGAGCGATGAATAGTTGGGCATACGTTTGAATGAGATGTCGCTCAATTCGATAGGAACGCCGCCGTTGAGCTGATCGCTGAACTGGCAGGTGAGGATAAACGTAACCTTGGCGAAGATACGTTCCACCGTAGCGGAATTGTCGCCTCCGGGTCGCCACAGGATGGGCGTTTCATTGCCCACTGCATCCACTAATACATTTTTATATTCTCCAAACATGGGGACATGGTGCGTAGCATCCGCTTCCGGCCAGCCGGGAGAGGGATAATATTCGCTGTAGAGCACCGCTTTGAGCTGCGCTTCGGTTGTCACCGTATTCAGGTTCCATGTCGGCAATTCATTGGCTATCAGATAGATATTCAAATGGCCTGCCGGAACCGTGTCCACAAAGGTTGGAGTTACATACCCCGTCGGATTCTCCGGAATGGTATCCGTAAGAACAAAAGTGCCGTCCGCTTTGAATACAATGATCCTTGCTTTGAAAATATCACTTTCTTCCTGATAGGTTCCCTTTGTCTGGAACGGAAGCCGGATCACTACCTTTTCTTCACTTTCCGGTTCCGTTTTCGGCGTGACATCGTATTCCGACACGCAGGAAACCGCTCCGGCCAGCAGCAGGCAAATCCCAATCAAATGATATATTATGTATCCTCTTTTGTTCATAATCAGTTTTTCTTTCATTATGACCATCCTACATCGGTGGAACCACCGGTTTCAGACCATGCATTAATGGTTATGGTCGCTGTCATACTCGTCTTGTTCTCAATGGTAATAAGAACGTCGAAATGATAGAGCCAGTCCAATTTATTGTTATAATCCGAGCGTGTTTCCGCTTCCTGGAGCATATAGTCAGCCAGGTCAAGGACAAGATCCACGCCGAGCGAATTGACCACATGCAATTTCGACTCCGAGGGCTTGCTTCTCAAGAGATCCTGCACCTCGCGCAAGAGCATATAGTCCAGCACCAACGAAACACTTCCGTCGGCAGCCGTTTCTATTCTTGGCGGTTTGTAGGTTTCAAATTCTATCATCTCAATCCCGTTCAGGTTGTTGTCGAAACGCACACCGCTGTTTCGCGACTGGATATAGCAGTCGAGCGATTCGAGGAATTGCCGGAACTCGTCGGCGTCTTCCGTACCGTCGCCTTTAATGGTCACGGTGACCGTTTTCACGTTTTGCATCAGCGTGACTTCCACTATCTGGCTTTGTTGGGGAGCGGATTTGATGGCCGTTTCCGTATGGCCGAAATACAGGTTGGGAATGGTATCCCGCATGATTCCGTTTTCTACGTGGCTCAACATCAGCGCAACGTCGGTTTTGCTTGTTACACCCTTGATCAGGTTGGGTAATTCAAAATCTTCGAACAGGTTTCCCCATACAATAAAATCATAAGTGCCTTCCAGCAGTGGAAAACTCAGTGCATACCCGTTGTGTAACGGGCCATTTACAGGATAGGAATCTACAAACTTCCCGTTTTTGTCGAAAATAAATAATGTAAAATTATCTACCTCAGATGCTAACAGGTCCTCACTGCTATTCAACCTGCTCACTGGATTATCCGTATAACGGACAATTAAGGTAACACCGCACTCTTCCAGACTGTCTTTCATACATCCCTGAATCAACAGTACGGACATTACGGACGATACCAGCCCCAATAATGCGACGCCCCATGTTTTAATCCAATTCGGTTTCTTTTTCATATAAACCTCGTTTTTAGATTCTGTTCAATAATTACTTACATTACTTGTTTTTCTTTCTTTTTCATGTAACGGAAGCCATAAGTCACCTTATGAATCCCACTACCATTGCAACTCATAATTACAGAATGGGGAGGGAGGGAGATTCCCTCCCTCAGCCCATACTGCTTTTATGAATTAATAAAACTGCTTCTTCAATTTCCTTATTCAGGAATAACCGAGCTTGATACATTCCTCCAAGCTTCGATTGTCAGAGAGGCCGTTACATAAGTTTCGCCCTGCTCGTCCGGATCCTCCGGCGGATAGTTCAAGTCGTCAATCTGTTCTTCACCAATGCCTTTGAACTTCGTAATGTCAAATTTGTAGTAGTGATTACGTTTCACGCCCACTTTCGGTGAGGTGTTATCATCTTTAATCACAATACGGTAATAACATTTACCTTCATAGTAAGCCAGCACCATCGCTACATTATTATTATAATGTCCCGATGATTTGTCATACGACATGTTCAAAATAGGCGTTCCGTTTGCACCGTTGGGAGCCACAAATCCTGTAGGCAACTTTTCAGGCTGAGCCGAGTTAAAGTTGTTCAACTGGCTGGTCAAACCCTGGTTGGCGCAATTGATCAGGTAAGCTACCTGATAAGCCGTATTCCTAACACTAAAGAACATACTGTCGGGAATACCCGAAACCGTTCCGCGACCGCCACGTACCTGATACAGCGTATCATTGGAAGCCGTAACAAACGGCGCCGTATTTGCACGACTGGCAGGTACGCTAAATACGTTACCTACAAACTTAATCGTATCATTGTACGGTGACACTGAACCAGCATAAGGACCCTGGGTTACATAACCGGCAGCCGGAAGGAATTTACCTTCGATGGCGATATCCGAGTCCGTACCTTTCGGGTGACCCGTATTCTCCTGCGTATTTTCCGTCAGGTAGTAAGCCGGCAGAGTCGAAGAGGTTGTAGCCTCCATAGCAACCAAATTCGCCAAATTGCTGTTCGTCGCATAGTTGTAATAAGCGTTCGGCCAGTTATTTGCATTGCTGTTTTGCGTCCACGACATTTCATAATAAGGCGATTTCGGATAGTTGGACAACGCGCCACCCGCCGTATAGGACGGAACAGCGGCATAACCCAAATTCTGGAACAGATAAAGTGCGCGGTTTACGTTCGTAAATGCATACTTTAATGTAGCTGCGTCAATGTAGCCCGTTCCGTCGTCCGTTTTCGGCGAACCCGAAACAACAGGAGTAGCGGCTGCGGTAGCACTGTAAGTTGCTTTCGCTTTAGCTACAGCCCTTTGAATACCGATTGAAATCGTGTTCGTTGCATGAGGCGTACCGCCCAATGTACCATCAGGCGTACCCGTAGCCGACGAAATCGAGTCAATGTTGGCAATCAGGTTCTTCACTGCATACGCATCAGCTGCATTACTCATAATGTAGCCGTTCGTCCTGCTGACAAACGTTGCCATTGCATTGATGTCAGTCGGAACAGCAGTTGCCGGGTACGGTGTAGGATCGTACGTAGCAGTCGAGCCTACCAAGTCAACTACCTTATTAAAGGCAGAGAGCAGGGTAGTGTGAGGCACAATTGCGTCCAAAGCCGTCTTAAGAGGAGCATTTGTTTCCGCATTGGCGATCACAAAGA
>JAISUI010000063.1 GCA_031272155.1 Tannerella sp.
ATTTTTTCGGGATTTGCGTTTGGTTTATCTATCTTATTGATAGCGAATACGATAGGAACGCCTGCTACGGATGCGTGATTGATTGCTTCGATGGTCTGCGGCATCACGTTGTCGTCTGCCGCAACTATAATTATCACAATATCAGTTACTTTAGCCCCGCGTGCACGCATAGCCGTAAACGCTTCGTGTCCCGGAGTATCGAGGAAAGTAATACGGCGACCATTCGGCAACTTCACATTGTATGCGCCGATATGTTGCGTGATGCCACCCGCTTCGCCAGCTATCACATTGGCATTGCGAATATTATCGAGCAACGACGTCTTGCCGTGATCCACGTGTCCCATAACCGTTACAATCGGCGGACGCGGCACATAATCCTCAGGATTATCCTCCTCTTCCTTAATCGTTTCCGCTACTTCGGCGCTGACATATTCGGTTTTAAAGCCAAACTCATCGGCGACGATATTGATAGTTTCTGCATCAAGTCGCTGATTGATAGACACAAAAATACCGATACTCATACAAGTTGAGATGACTTGCGATACGGAAATATCCATCATACTTGCAAGATCGTTGGCGGTAACGAATTCAGGCAGTTTCAGCACTTTGCTTTCGCGTTCTTCCTGTTTTTGCAGTTCCTGTTCGCGCTTTTCGGCAGCATCGCGTTTGTCTTTGCGATATTTTGCGCCCTTGTTACTCTTTTTGTCTTTGTTTGTCAGGCGCGCCAGCGTTTCCTTCACCTGTTTTTGTACATCTTCCTCGCTGATTTCGACTTTGACTTGCTTGTTACGCGTGTGTACACGTTTTGATTCGTCGCGTTTTTTGTCGTAATCATGCTTTTGGCCGTGTTTTTTACGATCGCGATCACCGGCATGGTCTTTGCGCACATTTGTTCCCTGCATCGCGTTGATGTCAACCGCACCCTTTTTGAAGCGCGGGCGTGGGCTACGCTCTTCCTTTGTCTTACCGTCGGCGCTTCCCTTAGGGGATGTGGAAGGCGGCTGTTGTTTCATTCCTGCCTTACTCTGTTTGTTGGCTTCGGCCTTAGCTTTATTACGACGTTCTTCTTTTTTCCGTTCCCGTTCCTGTTTCCAATCTTTTTTTACTTTTTTCGGACGAGTAGATTGGTTTATGGTTGCCAGGTCTATTTTACCTTTCACTTTGACATCAGGCAACGGTTTAGATTTCAGACGAAAAACACCGTCTTCCTGTTTGGGAGACGCAGGCTTTTCTTCTACCGTTGTTGTTTGTTGCGGCTGTGGTTCCGGTTGTGGTTTCGGCTGCGGTTTTTCTTCGACCGGCGTTTTTATTTCCTTCGGCGGAGGAGTTTCTTTTTCAACCGTTTTGGGAACTTCCGGCGATGGTAGCGGTGATGGCGGCGTTACCTGAACGTCCGGTTTTTTCTCATCGGTTTTCGGCTTGGGTTCAGGCGCTTTCTCTTTGACCGGTTTTTCCTGAACAGGTTCCGGTTTTTTCTCTTTTGGCTTTTCGGGCATTGCAACGGGCGGTTTGGATTCCTTCTTTTTGGAAGATTTGGGTTCTTCACGCCGATGCTGATGCTCCAGTGTACCAAGGTCTATCTTTCCTTTTATCACGAATTTAGGTTCAATGTCATCCGGAATGATCGTTTTGATTTCCTCCGGCTTTTTAGGCGGCTCTGCCTTCTTTTCAGGAACAACCACCACGGGCGGCTGCTCTTTGGGGATCCACTGATTGAGCAATCGTTTTCGTTCTTCTACAGACAAGTCTTTGCCAAATTCCTCTACAAGCAACGTATATTGCTCGTCCGAAATCCTCGCGTTAATCTGCTCGTTAGGCTTGCCTTCAACGCGATGACCCTTACTCTGGAGGAAATCAACAACCCTATTGATTCCTACATTTAAGTCTTTTATAACATTTCTTAATTTGACAGACATATCTTATCTTTAGAGTTCGTTTATTCCTGCGTTTCTGTTTCTGTTACTACTGCTGTTGTTCCGGCTTCAACTTGAGCCTTTATCTCTGTTTCGTCTGCCGCTTCCTCGTCGAGTGCGGGTTGTTCCGTTTCAGTTGCAGGTTCCACCTCCGCAGGAACTGCTGCAGGTTCTGTAGCCTCAGGCGCTTCCGTCACAGGCTCTGTTTCAACCACAGGGTCTGCTTCGGCCACAAGTTCTGTTTTTTCTTCTTCGGCCTCCGGCTCAACTTTTTCTTCCGCGCCGGCTTCGACAGTTTCAGGCGACGGCTGTTCTTCCTGTTGAGGCGGCTGTTCTTCCTGACCGGATGCGTCAGGATATTCCTCTTCAAACTCGGATGCAAGGATCGCCATGATTTCGTCCACAGTCTGTTCTTCCAAATCAGCGCGTTCCATGATTTCTTCCCGTTTCATGGCCAGAACAGATTTGGCCGTATTGCAACCGATTCCTTTCAGGGCGTCAATCACCCAGGCATCTATCTCATCCGAAAACTCATCCAGATAAATATCTTCTTCATAGGCCTCGTCAATGTCGCGGAAGACGTCTATCGTATAGTCAGTCAGCATACAGGCCAATTTAATATTCAGGCCGCTTTTTCCGATGGCCAATGACACTTCTTCCGGCCGCAGGAATACTTCTGCTTTGCGTTCATCTTCAAACAGACGGATGGACGAGATTTTAGCCGGGCTTAGTGCACGCTGGATGAACAGGGATGTGTTGTTTGAAAAATTAATCACGTCTATATTCTCATTGCGCAACTCCCTTACTATTCCGCGAATACGCGACCCCTTCATTCCGACGCAAGCGCCGACCGGATCTATTCGGTCATCATACGATTCCACCGCAATTTTAGCGCGTTCGCCCGGAATACGGGCAATGGCTTTAATCGTTATCAACCCGTCATTGATTTCCGGCACTTCCAACTCGAACAGACGCTGGAGAAACACCTTGTCCGTGCGCGACAAGTATATCTTCAGATTATTATTGTCATTTTCAACTCTTTGGACAACTGCGCGAACAATTTCTTTTTCCCGATAAAAATCACTGGGAATCTGTTCGGTTTTCGGCAATAATAATTCGTTGCCGTCATCGTCCAACAGCATGATTTCTTTTTTCCATACTTTATGCACTTCGGCTGTAACTATGGTGCCGATCATTTCCTTATACTTTGCGAACAAATGCTCTTTCTGAATCTCAAGTATTTTCGATGAAAGCGTCTGGCGAAGGTTCAAAATAGCCCGCCGTCCGAAACCGGCAAAATTCACCTCGTCCGTCACTTCTTCGCCCACAGCACAGTCGGGGTCAATTTGACGGGCTTCTCTCAGTGAAATCTGAAGGTTTGGATTAGCCACACGACCATCCTCCACGACTATACGGTTACGCCATATTTCAAAGTCGCCTTTCTCGGGATTAATGATTACGTCACAGTTCTCGTCCGTGCCAAACAACTTGGCTATCACGTTACGGAACGATTCTTCAAGCACGTTAATCATCGTTTCCTTGTCAATATTCTTCAGTTCTTTAAACTCCTGTAATGAGTCAATCATACTGATTGCTTCTCCCTTTCTCGCCATAATCTATCTGATACTTATGATGTTTTTTGTATATTTTATTTCGTTATATGGATAGCTTCGCTCTTCGCGCACCGTCATTTTCCGTTTGCTCCCTTCCTGCCGCATTTGCTTTGCCACGCTGATAGTGACCGCCTGTTCGTCGGCCGACAGAAGAATCCCTTTCATTTTGATGCCATTACAAAGCAAAACTTCCACTTCATTCCCCACATTTTTCTTATATTGGCGGACAATCCTGAACGGCGAAGCAATGCCTGCCGAGCCGACTTCCAATTCATAGTCTTCTACGTTTCTGTCCAATCTCTCTTCAATATAGCGACTCAACGCGACGCAGTCGTCAATGCTGACCGCCTCGTCGTGGTCTATTTCCACGACAATGATATTATCCGGCTTCACTTCCGCATGAATCAGATAACAATCGCTCGAAGACAAATATTCTTCCGCCAGCTGAATTACTTCGTTTTTATCAATCATCTTATTATAAAGAAAGGGACTACCTGTAGTCCCCTCCTCCCGCCTATATATAAATCGGCTGCAAATGTACGAAAAATCAACGGGTTTAACAAAATAATTTATCACTTTTCTTCGGAAAAATATGCTAACACATTACATATCACATAGATTGCCGCGAAAAAAAATCCGTATTTCTTTTCCCGAAAAAGGGATACTATGACCAAATTTATCTTTTTAAGAAGATTTTACTAACTTTTTTTGAATCGGATTGTTTTTTTTCATAACTTGCTGCGCAAAACAAGCCTATACAATGAAAAAAGAGAAGTTTCATATCGAATATGTCTTTGATAATGTTTCCAATAGGAGTCTTTGGAACCATCTGACGACCGCCCTGGGGCTGTCATCGTGGTTTGCAGACGATGTGGAAATCAATGTCAATAAATATATTTTTTCGTGGAATAAAGTCAGGGAAGAAGCTGAGATCGTTATGGTCAGACCTGAAGTCCGGGTGCGCTACCAGTGGCTCGATGGTGAAAACAAGGGATATTATTTTGAATTTATGATCCATTCCATTGAGCTTACAGGAGCTACCGCGCTTGAAATCACTGACTTTGCCGATCCGGATGAAAAAGCGGACGCCATTGCTCTATGGGATTCGCAGGTAGAGGTATTAAAACGAACTTTGGGGATTTAATGCAGTTTTACACCCCAAAAGGCTTTAATTGTCGCTTTTTTATACTACTTTTGCAGTCGTTCAAAAGGATCTAATGAGAATAAAACGACTTTATATTTTTCTTCTGAAGACGTTTTTGCCTTTGTTTGCAATGACATTCGGCATTTGTTTATTTATCGTCCTGATGCAATTCCTCTGGAAATACATTGACGAAATGGTCGGTAAAGGGCTTGCTATAAGCATACTTGCGGAAGAATTTTTCTATGCGATGCTCTCTTTTGTTCCGATGTCGTTGCCGCTGGCTGTCCTGCTGGCTTCGCTGATGACGTTTGGCAATCTGGGCGAGCAATCCGAACTGCTGGCTATGAAAGCGGCCGGCATTTCACTGCAGCGCATCATGAAACCTCTGATTATTTTCCTGTGCTTCGTCGCTTGCGGATCGTTTTATTTCCAAAACAACATCATCCCGCTTTCGCAGGTGAAAATGTGGACCCTGATGTATTCCATCAAAAACAAATCGCCCGAATTGGAAATCCCTGAAAATACGTTCTACAACGAAATTATGGGCTACAACATATACGTAAAAAAGAAAGCAAAAAACGGGCAACTGAAAGACATGATGATCTACGACTATTCCCGTGGATTCAACAATGCACAGGTAATTATGGCCGATTCCGGACGACTGAAAATGGCCACCAATAAACTCTATCTGATTCTGACGCTCTACAACGGCGAAGCCTTTGAAAACCTTAAAGACCAGGGGAAAACCATCAGCAAAGAGTCTGTTCCATACCGTAAAGAATCCTTCAAAACCAAGGAAATACTGATTAAATTTGACGCCAATTTCAACCGCGCCAACGAATCGCTCATGCAGGATCGTTATATTGCCAAAAACTTGGCCGACCTGCGCAGATCCATTGATTCCATGACCGTGGATATTGACAGCATCAAACGAGTGAACGCCGCCCTGATCTATAACGCATCCTATATACGATCTACAGGCGTCCAGTTGCCGGACACCTCCGGCCAAACGCAACAATTTGCCCCGCTTGATTTCGACAGTCTTTACCAGGCGCAATATCCGGGCACGAAACTGTCGCTGCTCACGCAGGTGCGCACCAGGTTGCAGGGCGTACGCATGGACTATCAGTTTAAGTCTCTCCAACTGGCATCCAACGAAAAAGAAATGCGACGTCACCATACTGAGATGCACAAAAAGTTCACCTATTCACTTGCCTGCCTGATATTTTTCTTCATCGGGGCGCCGCTGGGAGCTATCATCCGCAAAGGCGGACTGGGAATGCCTGTCATCATCTCCGTATTGCTGTTTATCTTTTACTATGTCATTGATAATATTGGTTTTAAAATGGCAAGTAATGGCAGATGGGAGCCTTGGCAAGGCATGTGGCTCAGTTCTGCCATCCTGCTTCCATTAGGCGCTTTCCTGACGTACAAGGCCGCCAATGATTCGGTACTGCTCAATGCCGACACCTATCTCAACGCTCTGAAAAAATTGACCGGCCAGCGGCTGACGCGCAAAATAGAAAAAAAAGAAGTTATTATGTACAATGTGGATTATCAGGATTTGGCGCTTCACGTCAATGCCCTGAAACAGCATTGCAACACTTATCTATCTACACACAAACAATGGATCCCGTATTTTGATTTCTGGAAACAGGGTGGAAAAGACGCCGATGCGGAACAGCTACTGGCAGAACTTGAACTCGTCGTGGACGAAGCGGCCAATTCCGACCAAAACCTCGTCCTGAACAAACTGATGGACTATCCTGTTACGAACTGGTACCAGTTGGGGAACTTTCCCAATAACAGGGTAATCCCATGGCTTTTGCCGCTCACGCTGCCTGTGTACGGGCTGATTATGTACAGGCGCAAATGGCTGATACAGGATATTCGCCTTATTCTGCGTATCAGCGACGAACTCTTGGATATGATCAAAAAATGAACGTATAATATATATAATAATGTAAGGACTATGACACCATTTCATACAATAGAAGAAGCTATCAACGATTTCAGGGAAGGAAAATTCCTGATTGTTGTGGATGATGAAGACCGCGAAAATGAGGGCGATTTTATCGTGGCCGCCGAGAAAATTACGCCCGAAAAAGTCAATTTCATGCTCACGCACGGACGCGGCGTGCTTTGCGTTCCGATTACGGAAGAACGCTGCATGGAACTTGAACTCGACATGCAGGTAGCGCATAACACATCCATGCTGGAAACGCCGTTCACGGTGACGGTGGATAAACTGGGCGGCGGATGTACGACCGGCGTTTCCATGTACGACCGGGCGCAAACTATCCTCGCGCTGGCCGATCCAAAAACGCGCCCCTCCGACCTCGGACGTCCGGGACATGTCAATCCGCTCCGCGCCCGTTCGCGAGGCGTACTGAGGCGTTCAGGACATACGGAAGCCACAGTGGATATGGCACGGTTAGCCGGGCTTTATCCTGCAGGCGCCCTGATTGAGATCATCAACGAAGACGGAACCATGGCGCGATTGCCCCAACTGCTGGAAATTGCCAAACGGTTTCAGATCAAGATCATATCTATCAGCGATTTGATCGCTTACCGACTTCGGACAGAATCGCTTGTCGAACGGGGAGTGGAAGCGGACTTGCCGACACGCTACGGCCATTTCCGGCTGATTCCGTTCCGCCAAAGCAGCGCCGGATTAGACCATGTCGCGCTCATCAAAGGAGATATCGGTGCGGACGAGCCTACCCTCGTGCGCGTACATTCATCATGTGTTACCGGCGACATTTTCGGATCCTTGCGGTGTGAATGTGGTGAACAACTGCACAAAGCCATGCAAATCATTGAACAGGAAGGCAAAGGAGTGATCGTCTATCTTAATCAGGAAGGCAGAGGCATTGGCCTGATGGACAAGATAAAAGCCTACAAACTGCAGGAAGACGGCCTGGACACTGTGGATGCCAACTTGCGGCTCGGCCATAAAGCCGATGAACGCGATTACGGCGTCGGCGCACAGATTCTGCGCCAAATCGGCGTGACCAAACTGCGCCTGATGACGAACAATCCTGTAAAACGGGTAGGCCTCGAAGCCTATGGATTAACTGTCGTGGAAAACGTCCCGATTGAAATATCTCCCAATCCGCATAACCGGTTCTATATGCAGACCAAGAAGGAGCGGATGGGACATACGCTTCATGTTTAACTCATGGCAACGTTGGAATTATTCGCAACTTCAGGTATTTATTCCGTTTTTGAAAACAATATAATTTAATGTGCGGGATGAAGTTGTCGTAACGGCAGTCCTATTCGTTCTTTCAGCATCGCCCAGCGTTCCGGCAGAGCGGGTTTGTTTCGTTCCTGTTCCGTGTATTCCTGCACCGAATAATACGACATCTCGCCTATCTGCCGCTCGTGGCGCGTAAAGAACGCCGAAAACAGGCTGCGGCTCCGGTCAAAATCCTTATAATCCATTCCGGCTATATCGGACAGGCTGTATAACATGTCGGCAGTCGAATATGGACGGCTCTCGTCAAAGACGAGATCTTTCCGTCGTTTACGGAAACTTTCCGACATCCAGACAAGCAGCGGAATCTCACACATGTAAACCGACGCCTTTTCATAAACATGACCGGCAAAATCCCTGAAATCATACACTTCCTCGCCATGGTCGGAAAAATAAACCATGGCCGCCGACTCTTTGCTGCTTTCCAACATTTTTATCATGGACGAAATCACATAGTCATTATACAGTACGGAATTATCGTATTGATCTGTCGTTGTTTGCGCCAAGACATTCGGTTCAAAATTCTTTTCCGCCAACGGCTGCATACGGTAATCAAACCGCTCAAACGATGCCGGATAGCGGAATTTATACACCGCATGACTCCCCATCAGGTGGATGACGATCAGTTTGCGCCTGTCCGACTTCAACGCCTGTTGCAGGGCGCTCAGGACAATTTCGTCCGGCTGGTTCACATCCGAGAGGTTGATGGCATGGTCAGCAAGTTTCAACAACGGCTCATAGCTCGAATTAATTTCACTCAATGGCTGATTGTCAATCATAAACGTCTCATATCCGGCTCGATTGAACAATTCAAACAGCGATGGACGCTCCGTCAGGTATTCGGGGTGTGCATGGTCGGCAAATGTAAATATGGAACGGATGACGGGAATGGTATGCACCTGAGGCGAAATGACATCGCGATACACCTTGAGGTTCTGCCTCTGCGCCGACAACAACGGATTGGTATCCCGTTCGTAGCCGTAGAGCGACATGTGGTGGCGCGACAACGACTCGCCAATGACAAGCACCAGCGTATGAGGCGCATGATATTCCGATACCGTTACACGGAAAGGACGCGCCTGCCGGTCTGCAATCGTTTTATCTTCCAGCAGCGTCCGTATTTTATAGTTCGCAAAAATTCGGTAAAAATCAACAAAATATATCCGTTGCGCAACCGGCTCAATGGCCAGAAACAGTAAAAGAAGCGCTACGCAGCCAATGAACGAATTTCGGTGTTCCGTAATCCGGCGGAAAGCAATGTGTTTCATCTTGCAAATCATGACGACAGGGCAAAGGATGTAAAGCGAAATGCCGAGGGTCACCCACGGACTCATGTAGTAAGCGATAAACTCTTTCGATTCTTCGGCGTTTGTTTCAAACAGCGTCGTAATGGAACCGTCCGAAAGCAGTACTTTGGCGAACAGCAGATAGCCCAGCAGCACGGCGCCAGGCACTAGCGTAATGGCCAAAAGCGCCGAATAAAAGATGCGAATTCCCTTCGTCGTCATAAACGAAGAAAGCATAAAAATGACAACCAGCAGCCCGAAACTTACCAAAATTCCGGGTAACAACGCTCCTACCGGAATGTTCTGGGCAATCAGACTGAGCAACGGAACAAGCAACAGAATATATCCCAAAAAGAATAACTGCAACTTACGCTCTTTTATTAAATCACTGATTTTCATTAAATTATAGCCTGAATTTGATTGGTTTTCATCAAAAAAAACACTTCCTATTCGTCGCAAAAGTACGATTTTCAACAGATACAAAAAAATATTTTATACATAAAAAACACAATAAGTCATATTTAATTCTTACCTTTGCCGCAATTTTTGAGAGATTTAGATGTAGAAAAAAGAAAAGATGAATGTAATTAACAAGACGATTGATTTAGGCGATGGAAGGACTATCGTCATAGAAACCGGGAAATTAGCCAAACAGGCTGACGGAGCCGTGACCGTAAGAATGGGCAATACAATGTTATTAGCTACTGTATGTGCGGCCAAAGACGCAGTGCCCGGTACGGATTTTATGCCTTTACAGGTGGACTACAAAGAAAAATTTTCGGCCTTTGGCCGTTTCCCCGGCGGATTTACACGTCGGGAAGGGAAAGCATCCGACTATGAAGTCCTGACCTCCCGGCTCGTGGACCGCGTATTGCGACCGCTTTTCCCTGACAATTATCACGCGGAAGTATTTGTAAGTGTAATCCTTTTTTCGGCCGACGGCGAAGATATTCCCGATGCGCTGGCCGGATTGGCGGCCTCGTCGGCGCTGGCCGTTTCCGATATCCCGTTCAACGGCCCGATCTCGGAAGTGAGGGTCGGAAGGGTAAACGGACAATTTATCATCAACCCGACCTACGACCAACTGGAGCAGGCGGACATTGACATCATGGTGGGCGCTACGATTGATAACATCATGATGGTTGAAGGCGAAATGGCCGAAGTGCAGGAATCAGACATGCTCGAAGCCATCAAGGTGGCGCACGAAGCCATTAAGACGCATTGCCGCGTACAGATGGAATTGTCGGAAGAATGTGGCAAAACCGTCAAACGCGAATACAACCACGAAGAAAACGATGAAGACCTGCGCAAAGACGTGCGCGAAAAATGCTACGACAAAGCCTACGCCATTGCCGTTTCAGGCACGGACAAACACGCTCGTGCAGAAGCATTTGAAGCCATCGTTACGGAATACAAGACCGCCTTCACCGAAGAAGAACTTGAGACAAAAGGCCCGATGATTGACCGCTACTATCACGATGTAGAAAAAGAAGCCATGCGTCGCGCTATCCTCGACGAAGGAAAACGCCTCGACGGACGCAAAACAACCGACATCCGCCCGATATGGATTGAAACCGACTACCTGCCGGGGCCGCACGGTGCAGCCGTCTTTACGCGCGGCGAAACACAGTCGCTGACTACGGTCACGCTCGGCACGAAAGCCGACGAAAAAATCGTGGACGACGTGCTGGTGCACGGCAAGGAACGGTTCCTGCTCCACTATAACTTCCCGCCCTTCTCTACGGGTGAAGCCAAGCCGCAACGCGGCGTAGGCCGACGGGAAATAGGTCACGGCAACCTGGCGCACCGCGCCCTCAAACGAATGATTCCGGAAAATTATCCTTATGTCATCCGGGTAATCTCCGATATACTCGAATCCAACGGCTCATCGTCCATGGCTACCGTTTGCGCCGGCACACTGGCGCTGATGGACGCAGGCGTTCAGATCAAAAAACCGGTTTCGGGCATCGCCATGGGACTTATTTCCGAAAATAAGGGAACAAACTACGCTATTCTCTCGGACATCCTCGGCGACGAAGACCACCTCGGCGATATGGACTTCAAGGTGACCGGCACGAAAGACGGTATCACCGCCACACAGATGGACATCAAAGTGGACGGACTGTCGTACGAAATCCTTGAAAACGCTTTGGCGCAAGCCAAGGAAGGACGACTTCACATCCTCGGCAAAATCACGGACGCCCTGCCTGCTCCACGTCCTGACCTGAAACCACATGCACCGCGCATTGAGGTCATTACCATTGGCAAGGAATACATCGGAGCCGTCATCGGCCCGGGTGGAAAAATTATCCAGGGTATTCAGGAAAAGACCGGCGCTACGATTTCGATTGACGAAGTGGACGGCGTTGGTATCGTTGAAATCGCCGGTTTGAACAAGGAATCCATCGAAGGTGCGCTGAAAGCTATCCGCGCCATTGTGGCCGTACCCGAAGTAGGCGAGATTTACGAAGGCAAGATTGCATCCCTTATGCCTTATGGCGCTTTTGTCGAATTTATGCCCGGCAAAGACGGTTTGCTCCATATCTCGGAAATGGACTGGAAAAGGCTGGATTCGGTCGAAGAATCCGGACTGCACGAAGGCGACGCCGTCACTGTCAAACTGCTTGACATTGATCCCAAAACAGGCAAATTCCGCCTCTCGCGCCGTGCACTGATGCCGAAACCGGATGGTTTTCAGGAATACGACCGTCCCGAACGCCCTCCCCGTCCGCCACGCGACAACAGAGGCGGCGGCAGAGACCGCGATCGGGACAGGGACAGAGACCGGAGGCGATAAGACGGGAGGCGCATAAATAACAAAGATTTTTGCGTCAGAATGGTCATTTTGCCATTCCATTGACTCATGGACTATTACGAATTATGCTTTACCAGTTCTTCGCAGCTATCTCCGGAAGTAACCGGCGATTTGCTGGCTGCCGAACTGGGGAAAATCGGTTTTGAGAGTTTTGCACAGGATGCGGAAGGAACTAAGGCGTACATCCCTGTGCCGAACTTTCGTGAAGAGGAATTGGATAAATGCCTGACGGATTTCCCGATAGCAGGCATCCATTTCCAATATTCCCGAACGCTTATCGTCGCTAAGGACTGGAACGAAGTCTGGGAGACAAATTATTTCCGGCCTGTACGCATCGGGCGGGAATGTGTGATACGCGCCCCGTTCCATCCGCATGAACCGGATGTTCGTTACGAAATCATCATCCACCCGAAGATGGCGTTTGGCACGGGCAATCACGAAACCACTTCGCTGATGATCGGCGATATACTCAATTGCGACCTGACGGGGCGGGATGTATTGGACATGGGTTGCGGCACAGGCGTATTAGCCATTCTGGCGGCCAAAAAAGGCGCCGAACGGATTGTCGCTGTGGACATTGACGAATGGGCGTACCGCAATGCCATTGAAAACTGCCGGTTGAACAATGCCAACCGCATTGAAGTGTTGCAGGGAGGAGCGGAACAAATCCGCCATTTGACGCCGTTTGACTACATTTTTGCCAATATCAACCGGAACATTCTCCTGAACAACATCGCTTCCTACGTACAGGCGCTCAGGCCGGGCGGATTCTTGTTGCTAAGCGGTTTCTACGAAAGCGATCTGTCCGCCGTAGTTGCCGAATGTGAACGACATGGACTGGAAAAATATTCATTATTATCGGAAAATCAATGGATTGAACTGAAATTGAAACGACCGGACAAGGGATGAATATTTAATTAATGTTTATAGCAATTTTTTTTGCCAATCTTTTTGGACGTTCGGAAAAAAAATCCTATCTTTGCAGCCGTTATGAAAGAGGGTCGCAAAATGGAACGTATTATGTCTTTATTAATCACGCTTATATGGGCAATTATTTTGCTCATGTCCTGTGCTACCCCATGTGGATGCTAAAGAAATAACATTATAATAAATTATATACAAACGAACTAAAAGAAATTACAATGATTAAAGTAGGTATTAATGGGTTCGGCCGGATTGGCCGACTGGTTTTTCGCGCCGCACAAGGCAGAAATGATATTCAGGTTGTCGGAATCAACGACTTGATTGATGTGGAATATATGGCATACATGCTGAAATATGATACAATCCACGGTCAATTCAAAGGCGAAGTTGAAATTAAAGACGGGAAATTAGTAGTAAACGGGAACGCTATTCGCGTAACGTCGGAAAAGAATCCCGCCGATTTGAAGTGGAACGAGGTAAACGCCGAATATATTGTGGAATCTACCGGTCTGTTCCTGACAAAGGAAAAAGCGCAGGGTCACCTTGACGCAGGCGCCAAGTATGTAGTGATGTCCGCACCGTCGAAAGACGACACGCCGATGTTTGTATGCGGTGTAAACCTGGATGCATACGTCAAAGGCACTCCGTTTGTTTCCAACGCTTCGTGTACGACGAACTGTCTGGCTCCAATCGCCAAAGTATTGCACGACAAATTTGGCATCACAGACGGTTTGATGAGTACTATACACTCTACAACAGCGACCCAGAAAACAGTGGATGGCCCTTCGGCCAAAGACTGGAGAGGAGGCCGCGCCGCTTCGGGCAATATCATTCCTTCTTCGACAGGCGCCGCCAAGGCTGTGGGCAAAGTGATCCCCGCACTCAACGGCAAACTGACCGGTATGTCTTTCCGCGTTCCGACACTCGACGTTTCGGTTGTGGATCTGACTGTCAATCTGGCAAAACCGGCCACGTATGACGAAATCAAACTGGCGATGAAAGAAGCGTCCGAAGGCGAACTGAAAGGAATCCTGGGCTATACGGAAGACGAGGTCGTTTCGTCCGATTTCATCGGCGACGCCCGCACATCCGTCTTCGACGCCAAGGCAGGTATCGCCCTGACAAATACATTTGTCAAGGTCGTTTCATGGTATGATAACGAATGGGGATATTCCAATAAAGTATTGGAACTCATCGTACACATGAAGAAAGTAAACGGATAAAAAAAGCGATTAAAAAATTTGTTTTTTTCATAAGTAGTAAAATAAGATTATTAATGGTAGAGAGGCTGCATCCCCCAACACGGATGCAGCCTTTTTTTGGCGTAGTCCCCTATCTCGCTCCAAAAATATAACGTATTCGTAAACAGTATATTAACAAAAAAAGATAAAAAATATTTCCCTATTTGCCTCTTTCCCCGGATTTTTTTTCGTACCTTTGCGCCCGCTAAAGCATAATGTTTAATTATTTTCGAAAACAAATATGGCAACAAAAATTAGATTGCAACGACACGGCCGCAAAGGATACGCCTTTTATCAGGTCGTAGTCGCAGACAGCAGGGCTCCACGGGATGGAAAGTTTATTGAAAGGATAGGTTCATATAATCCGAACACTAATCCTGCTACAATAGATTTGAATTTCGAAAGAGCTTTGTATTGGTTACAGACAGGTGCACAACCTACCGACACAGCGAGGATGATTCTTTCGCGCGAAGGCGTATGTTTGAAAAAACATCTGCTGGAAGGCGTCAAGAAAGGAGCATTCAACGAAGACGCGGCTGAAATGAAATTTCAGGCATGGCTTACAGAGAAGAAATCTTCCCTGCTGAACGTAACAAACAAGGATCGCGACGCACAAAAAGCCGCGGCGAAGGCGCGTCTCGACGCTGAGAAAGAAGTGAATAAGGCTAAAGCCGAAGCCCTGGCGAAGAAGAAAGCCGAAGCGGCCGCTGCAGCAGAACCCGAAACGCCGACGGAAGAAGAAACTCCAACTGCCGAAACGGAAACTCCGGCCACAGCCGAAGCTCCAACAGTTGAAGCGGAAACCCCGGCCGAAGTTCCAACCGTAGCCGAAGCGGAAGAAACGCCGGCTGCAACCGAGACCGTAGAGCCGACGGCTGAAGCGGAAACCCCGGCTGCAACCGAAACCGCCGAGCCGGCAGCCGAAGCGCCTGCAGCTGAAACGGAGGAACAGAAGGAATCAACGTCTGAAGCAGAAGCGTAACCGCCCTGCCCCGAAACAGGCAACATATTCATTTTCAAACACATGAACCGAATCCGGCAGATCGTAACAACATGTTTGCGGTCGCCGGATTTTTTTTGCCCGGAAAATGCTTGCCGCAAAAATAAACGACTGTTTTTCAATGCAATATATTTATTTTTAAAAATTCTTCCTTTCAAATGAGTACATTTTGACAACTCAATTGTCTTTTTATTACTTATAAATTTAATGTTAGTTTGTTGAACGATTTAAAAGATTAGTACATGAAAGCGGATTACGACAGGCACAAAATGCTGTGGAGCAAATTCTTAGAAGGCGACGATAAAGATATCGAGGCGCTGTATAACGAATTTGTAAACCCGCTGTTTACCTTCGGGATGTGCTTTTCGTTCAATGAAGAAATGGTAAAAGACGGAATCCAGGACCTGTTTGCCAAACTGATTTACTGCCGCAAAAGGCTCAAACCGGTCGAAAACGTCAGGATATATCTCTACAGCGCCTTAAAAAATATCCTCTACAATTCATACAAGAAAGAAGCCCGTTATTACCAGATAGATACAATCGAGCCGGTTTTCTACACCGAATTTACGCCCGAAACCAGACTGATTGAGTCGGAACGGCTGTATGAACAGAAAAAATGTATCGCCCGGATGATGGAATCCATCACGCCCCGCCAACGCGAAATCCTGTATTACCGGTTTATAGAAGAACTCTCCTACGAGGAAATATGCCAACTGATGCAAATGAACTATCAATCGGTGCGTAACCTTTTGCACCGAACGCTTCAGAAACTTCGCAGTATGAACCAATAATTCGGGATTCAATGAGTACAAAACGGATTTTAAATTGTCTATATGATGTAAATTGATTGAAAAATGGAAATAATTCGTCCCTATACAATAATGGATTTACTTGATGATGTGAATTTCATCTCACACGTCAAACATCCTTCGCCGGAGAGTGAATCCTACTGGACCGACCTTGTGAACACAGGGAAAATCCAGCGGGATGACTATGAACTTGCCGTATATTGTATCCGTTCTTTCCGAATACCCGACCGCCAACTGACGCAGGAAGAAATCGCCGATTTGTGGACAAAAATCCGCGCCAATGCTACCAAAGAAAAGAAAACCAAGCATATAAATATAATTTTATGGACAGTTGTTGCGATGGCCGCCTGTGCACTTGTACTCACAGGCATCTTTATCTTCTATCGGCAAACCGCGGAACCGCCTGCGCCTGTTGTCCAAACGCTCAAAATAGAAGACGTCGCCCGACCCGACAGCATCGGGACGGATATCCAGATCATCTTCTCCGAAAACGAGCGGCTCACCCTTACAGAAAAAACGGCCGACATTAAATATACGAAAGAAGGCAATCCGGAAGTGAATGCCAAAGCCGTAGCCCAAACAGATAACGAAACGAGCAAGCCGCAGCCATTCAATCAGGTAATCGTCCCGCAGGGACGCCATTCTTCGCTGACGCTCTCCGACGGCACGAAACTGTGGCTGAACGCTTCGTCCAGGGTCGTCTATCCGCCTGTGTTCGAAGGCAAAACAAGGGAAATATTCCTCGAAGGAGAAGCCTACTTGGAAGTAGCCCACGACGAAAACCTCCCGTTTGTCGTCAAAACAAAGCAGATGGAAATCAAGGTGCTGGGAACAAAATTCAATGTTTCGGCCTACGATGATGAAGAAGTGCATACGGTCGTACTGGCAGCCGGCTCGGTGACGGTTCGCGCAAAAACGACGACTGCCAAGCCAACAACGCTGACTCCCAATCAGTTGTTTCAACTGGATGGCGAGAAAATAAGCGTACGCAAGGTCAATGTAAAAAATTACATCTCCTGGATAGACGGAATTTACATCTTTAAGGAAGATGAACTGTCTTTCATTCTGAAACGGTTAGCTCATTACTACGGGATCGAAATCGAATATGCGCCGGAAGTAGGCAAAATCCGGTATAACGGCAAAATAGATTTGAAAGAAGACCCGTTGCGGGTTTTGTCCGGACTTTCCCATACGGCGCCGGTGATCTGCCGGAAAGAAAACGGACGCTATTACTTGATTATAAATTATTAAAACAAAACAATATATGGAATAATTATAAGATTTCAAGAAAAAATTGACCGGAAAACACTGGAACTGTCTTCCGGTCAAGCAAATTTTCAGTGACTAAACAAATTAATTTTTATCAAACCAAAAATCGTTGCAAATTTATGAAAAAAAATTGTACAAACGGCATTCTACATGCCAAACTTAAAAAATGGATCAGAATCATGAAGGCAACTACCTTCTTCCTCATTGTGGGGATCAGCATGCTCTGCGCCCGTAACAGTTATTCGCAATCAACGCTTTTGACGTTGAAAATGACTGACCGAACCATACGGGAAGTGTTCGATGTGATCGAACAACAAAGTGAATTTGTTTTCCTTTACCAGACGGATGCACTGGATGAAAACAGAAAAGTAGGCATTGACGTAACAAACCAGACGGTGGACAAAGTGCTTGACCACTTGTTTGAAAATACGGACAATGTCTATGTGATTGACGACCGGCAGATCTATATCGCTCGCAAAGCGCCTGCAACCGAACCTGAACAAACCAAAAAACCGGTCTCAGGAACGGTGAAAGACTCGAACGGCGAACCGCTGGTTGGTGTGAACGTGGTCGAAAAAGGGACTACTAACGGAACAGCCACCGACGCAAATGGCAATTTTACCCTGAATGTTGCGGACAATGCCCGCCTCCTGATTTCATACGTTGGTTATAACACACAGGAAATCAATATATTGTCGGGTATGGGGGGGGGGG
>JAISUI010000023.1 GCA_031272155.1 Tannerella sp.
TTAAAATCAAGATATATAACCGGATACGCCGTCCAGTCTTTTTCTAACGCGGCAATAGCCAGCCCGTCGAACAGCGCCCGTTTCCCCTCGAAATACGCCTTCAGGGTGGACAAAAAAAGACTTTTCCCGAAACGGCGCGGACGCCCCAGAAAGTAAGGTCGCTCCGTGCACCCTAATTCATAGATATACTGCGTCTTATCCACATAGGCGTAATCGCCCGTACGCAATTTCTCAAAATCCTGTATCCCAACAGGCAATTTCCTTATTGTCGTCTCCATCCCGTTATTCCTTCTATTTTTATGCAAAGATACAAAATAATTGGGAAATACGTTTAGACAAAAGAACAAAGACAACAATCTGCAAGTCTTTACGTCTAATTGGAACACGGTCAAGAAGGCACAAGCATCTTTTTGAAAGTTTCTATGTCGACAACTTTTATCAAAGGGAAGTCTATGGATTTCAGGATGTTGAAATGTCGGTCATTTGTTACGATATAATCGGCGCCCGCATTGAGGGCGCAATCTGTAAACTTGTTGTCGTCGGGATCAGAAGTAATTAAATGCCATTTGAAAAAGTTGTTTGTCTTTTTTACATTCACAGACAGCAATAGTTCATTAATGACTATATTTACAAATTCTTGCGTATGGAAGCGTGACATAATTTCGTAGTATTCATTGATTATATCAGTCGTATAACACAGCACAATCCGCTTGTTCCTGAATGCTTCCCACAGGCAATAATAGGGAGAAGACGCAGGCAAACATACAACCAGGCAATTTGTGTCGAGCACAATTTTCATTTGTACGGAGTGCGATAATGAGAAGTAAGAATATCTTCGATTTGCTCATTGCTAAAATTAATTTTTTTAGCCTGAGAATCAACCCTTTTCTGAAAATAATCAAGCAGTAAAGCTTGGATATCATTTTTCTCTTCTTCACTATCTATTCGTGCAAATGTTTGTAAAATAAGTATTTGCGCCGAATTTAAAGGCTTGTCCAAAACTGCTGTTTCCATAATCTTTGTTTTTAAAATTACAGCCGCAAAGATACATCTTCTTTTCCGATTTTCCCGATTTCTATGCCCAAAATATTTTTCCCGCACGAACACAATACAAAAAGGCTGCCTCAAGGCAGCCTTTTTCTCATTTCACATCTGCAAAACGACGGTTTATTATTTGCCGGATGCAGATTTGTCGTCTATCGTGTGGACTAATATTCGTCTTCGATAAAGCCTGTACGACGATGGCCGGAAAAATAATATTCCGTTCCCCATTCTGGGTCGTCGTCATTGAACTTTATGGTAAACATAATACTGTCCGTGACTACGCCTGTTTTGGAATGGCCGACGCCATTAAGAACTTTTCCGTCGGTAATGATGAATTGGGATTCATATTGAAGATTCGTTATTATGTCAGCAGAGCCAAATACGAAATTCGTTGCGTCGGCTTTTACTTTACCTTTAAAATCCCAAAAATTACTGTTGTCATCCACAAAGATTTCTGTCGGAATATTAGCGGCCGTATTATAGGTGGAAACGAGAATTCTCTCTACTCCTAACCAGAGTTCTGTCACATCGAACCGCTCTCCTTCATCAAGAATTTCTACTTTTACAAACCATTCGCCAGAAAGGTTTTGAGTGGCAGTTCCGCCCGGGTCCACTTCCGAATCACAACTCGTTACTGCTGCAAAAAGCAGTAATCCCATGCATAAACTATATATTTTCTTATTCATATCACTACTATTTTATTCAGTTAGAATTAAATTAAACGAATAACTGCCGACATATACAGCACCCCATGTGATAATGCCAGTTTCGGGATCATAGGTAGCGTCGTTCAGTTCATCCAGAGCATCACCCCATCCATTCACATGGCTTGAAAGCAAGGTGATGGTATGGTCTTTGTTGAGGGCAAAATAGCCTGTCATTGCATAATTTTTACCATAGCCGGCTCGTTTATCATAATAGCCTCCAAAGTAATCAGAGACGTAAAAGATGCCAGGTGCCACTGGATCAATAACTACCGGATATCCGGAATACGCTACGGTAGCACCACTTGACAAAACAAGTCGGTGAGTCCCTTCTTCCGATGTGTATTCGCCGGAAATATCGGTTTCCAAATCGGTTGTTTCCGGGTCATAGACAATGACCATGCGTTCAATGGAGCTGGGATATCCATCTTCATTTACAGCCGAATACGTGAGTATATAGACGCCAGCTTCGTCCGAATTGACTTCTCCGGAAATCTGCATGGAAGAAGTTTTATCCACATCGTTTTCTGTAGCTGTTACGCCGGGTTCTACATAGGGAGTGCCCAACTCAACAGTTTCTATCGCGTTGCCTTTCATATCAAATGTCACATAATATGTGATGATTGACTGGTCTTCGGTTGTTATATCATGACAACTTTGCAGGGCAAATACACCTGCCGTTATAACCAACAACCTGCTTAAAAATATTTTCATATTGTTCAATTTTTTCTTTACCATTAATTACTCCTTTTATCCCACCATACGCTTGTTTTTTTGATTTCAATTGGATCCTGCGATGGTGTGTTATCGTTATAATTGCTTGCGGCTTGGGGGTAAGGTAATCGTTGTACCAGATTACCAAAGCCAAGTTCATTAATTACAGGGCTTATCAATTGTCCTTTTGGCATGTAAACTGAAGGATTATTCAAGATAGCACTTCCTGTTTCGCGGCTAAGTTTCGGATAGCCCGTCCTTCTAATTTCTGTCCAACTCTCGTAATGATTCACCATGCAAAGGGCAACCCATTTCTGCATCATGATTTTCTCTAATTTTTCTTCCAGCGATTGGGAGGTAACCCATTCACAACTCTTTCCTGAGCCGTAGAGTACACTGCCATCTGTCAGTCCATACATGCTAAAACTGGCGTCAATAGCGTTTTCGTAAGCGACGCGGGCTCCAGTGTCGTCGTTGGCAAATCGGAGTTTCGCTTCAGCAATAAAGAATTGCAATTCGCTTTGCGAGTAAAAATAAACGGGTCGTACGGCATTTGTTGCATTTTTTACAAAAATGACAGGCCAACTGTAATCCTCATTTTTTTTCTGCGCAGTGGCAATAGCTGTTTTATTGCCTGGAATAGCGCCTTCATATTCTTTGGACGCGGTCGCTTGGTTGAAAAGTTTGGGCAGACGCGGGTCGTTAGTACTGACTAAATACGTGATAATCGGGTAAGCAGCAATATTATTTACTGTCCCTAATCCGATGGTATTGGTTTCGTACCATGGGTTTCGTTTTCCCGATTCGTCGGCGTAGGCATTGAAAGCGATATCGCCTTGGAAGAAATTATTGGCATTGATGAGCGCCATAATTTTACTGCTGTTGTCTTGTGCATAGGATGCACGCATGTACAATTTCAGTTTCAATGCATTGGCGAAGCCTATCCATTGACTTAGATTCCCGTTGAGCAACAAGTCCGATGGAATAGTTGAAGTTGAAGTCAGTTTGGCTTGTGCTTCTTCTATTTCGGCCAGGATGCCAGCATAAATACTTTCACCACTATCCCATTTAGGCATTGGGATTTCGGAACCTTTCAGCGCTTCCGAATAAGGTGCATAGTCCAGCATATCTACAATAATCTGGAATGTGTAAGCCCGCAACACAGTTGCCGCAAAGTAATTACCGGCATCATCCGTTTCCAGAGCTTTGCTGCGGACAGATTCCAAATCTTGCAACGCTCCAGCATACAAACTGTTATAGTCGTTATCAAAAAAACTGATACCAAAACGGTATTCGGCTTCGGTGTTATACTGATTGGCAACTGGTCCTTGATCCCAATATTGGGCGAAAAAGCCGCAATAATTGAATATTGTCCCACCCAACCGCGTAGCGATGAAATTCTCGGCCGATGGTAGGATCAAATCGGCGGAAACATCAGTCGGCCGGTTCGGGCTGTCATTGACATCTAACCACTCGTTGCATCCGCAAAGAGCGATTGTCATCCATATAAGATATATTTTTTTCATTGTTCAACTGAATTAAAATTTAACTGATAAATTGAAACCATATTTTCGAGTTGTCGGGTTTGCTGAAAACTCGCCAAACCGTCCCTCTAAATCATTCCCGAAGGTAGTAATCTCCGGGTCAATAAACGAATTGCCTTTCGGAGTCCATAATAGCAGGTTTGTGCCGAAAACCGACAAGCGGACAGATGAGACAAACGGAAGATATTGCAACACACTTTTAGGTAGCATATAGCCAATGTTTGCCGAGCGCAACTTAACGTATGAGCGCGGAATCAGAAAATCAGCATCGCCGTTAATTGTTCCGTTTGTGAAATATTCATCATAACTAGTCGAAGATACCGGCGTTGTGTTCTCTACATATTCGCCGTCAATTTTATTGACCGAATTAGGAACAATGAACGGTTCGCGATCATTGTAAAGCGTCTGTACGGCATTGCCCGTAAAATACAAAATATCTTTTGTCCGCGAAAAAATCAGGCCACCCTGACGGATATCAAAGTCAAATCCCAACGAAAGATTTTTGTATTTAAATGTATTGCCGATACCCATTTCATAGTCGAAGTTGGAATCACCTACAATTTCAGATTCTCCGGAAATAACCGGTAAACCAGTTGTTGGACTAACAACAATTTTCCCGTCAGGAGATTTCTCGCTAGAATATGCCTTGTAAACACCTACCGGTTGCCCTACGGCAGCCACCAGGCTTGTACCTGAACTGAATCCCCAGATGGTTGTTTCGTCGCCTAATTCTTCAGGCAGACTAACGACTTTGCTTCGGTTTTTCGTATAATTTACGGATATATTCCATGAAAAATCAGCTGTTTTTATTGGCTGGCCGGTGACTAATACCTCAATACCTTTATTGGAAATCACACCCAGGTTCGTAGTTTGCGACGTGAAGCCAGTTGCAGCATCCATCGTCAGCGAATAAATTTGCCGGTCGGTTTTTCGGTCATAGTAAGCTACGTCCAAACCAATACGGCCATCAAAAAATGAAAGGTTTGTCCCTATTTCCCATTCGGTCGTCATTTCAGGAGTCAGGTTAATGTTTCCCAGTGCATTTCCTAATGTAAACGCATTTTTCCCTTTCAGCGGGAAAGCGATCGTTCCAAATTCATTATAGGCTTCGCTTTTTGCATACGTTGGGGTGAGCACGTAAGGATCGGCATCATTACCTGTCTTTCCATAAGCCAAACGGAGTTTCCCAAAGGAAATAATGTTTTTCACTTCGTCTGACAATAGTTCTGTAAAGACGAAACTTAATGTAGAGCCAGGATAGAAAAATGAATTATTGCCTTTTGGCAAAGTGGACGACCAGTCATTTCGAGCACTCAATGTCAAGTACAACATATCATCCCATCCCAATTGGGCTTCGCCGTATAGACCGCATAATCTCCTCAAGTTGAATACTTCGGTTACTGTTGGCGTAGATGCTGAGTTGCTCAAGTGGTAGAACGTTGGGATATCAAGTCCGGATACGAGAGCAAGCACCTCCGACGATTTTCGTTCATTGACATTCCATCCACCAGTTACGTCCACATTCAGTTTATCCATGAATAGCTTCTTGAAGTTCACCAAAAGGTCATGGTTCAACTCACGGCGGTTGATTTTATCATGCAAGACATTGCCTTCTGAATCAATAGCACCTTCATTAGGTGAGCCTTCAGCAGCCGTAATTCGAGGCGTACCTACTTTGTTTGTACCATACGCAGCATCCAACCCAATACGGTAAGTGGCCGACAACCAGTCGGTAAACTGATAATCAGCCTGAAGTTTCCCGTATAATTTATCCTGATTGAACTCATTTTCCATTACATTAATAACATAATACGGGTTACCTACGCCATAGGGTGTATAATAATATTCCACTGTATTAAACGGGTCAGATAGATCTTTCAGCCCGACAATACTAATGTCGCGTGGTGTCTGCATCAACGAATTGATAATAGTCAGCCCCTGTCCAGTAGGAGCAAAACTGTTGGTCTGCATAGCATAATTAATAGAGGTGGATAATTTCAATTTTCCCGTCTGATGGCTACCTCGGAGGGATATCGTGTACCTATCATACGTATCAATCGCGTCAGGAATCATCCCGTCATCACTTAATTGCGAGAAAGATGCATAATACGTTGTTTGGTCATTGCCGCCCGATAAGGATAGACTGTTATTATAACGGAATCCGTTTTCAAAAAAATCCACCAGATTATTGGGTAACGCCTCATAAGGTTTCATTTTCTGGGAATTGTTATACACGGTACCCCACACGCGCATTCGCCCGTCGAACCGCGGACCCCAACTTCCGTTCTCGTCCATTGTTTTGAGGCCGTCCCAGCCTTGCCCAAATTCATTTTGCATTTCAGGCAAACGCAGGAAAGATGCAAATTGGATACCTCCGTTGTATTCTATTCCGAGGCCTTTTCCTTTACCGGATTTTCCTGATTTAGTGGTAATCATAACCACGCCGTTGGCTCCACGGTTTCCGTATAGAGCCGTTGCAGCGGCGCCTTTCAAAACGGTCATGGAAGCAATATCATCCGGATTAACCAGGTTCGCTGCATTCCCATAGTCATAACCGCCATTCAACGGATCGCTTGAACGAACCGAACTATTGTTCATCGGAACGCCGTCCACTACAAATAAGGCTTGATTGCTTCCACCTAACGAGGATACGCCTCTGATAATAATAGAATTGGAAGCGCCCGGGTCGGATGATGAACTTCCCACTTGTACACCAGCCATCTTTCCAGATATAGCCGTAATTGCATCTGACGTTCGTGCTTCAGTTAGTTCTTCACCTGAAACCGTACTGGCCGAATAACCGATAGCCCGTTTTTCACGTACAATACCTGAAGCAGTCACAACTACTTCTTCCAACTGTATGGAAGATTTCAATACGACCCTCAAGTGTTGTCCCGTCACCGCGACATCCTGCGGGGTCATTCCCACGAACGAAATCTGCAAAGTCTTTGCAGACGAGGGAATTTCGAGAACGAAATTCCCATCAATATCAGTTACCGTACCTATCGCCGTGGAGCCTTTCACCACTACCGTGGCGCCGATTATCGGTTGCCCGTCATCATCCGAAAGTACCGTACCTGTCACTTTAATTGTCTGTGCGACAATAGTTCCTATACCCATAAGCAGGTAGAGGAGAGAAAATGTAAAAATTCGCATGAAATTCTGTTTTAAAAATGATGAAACTAAACAAATGACAAAGATAGTGAGATAAATTCAAAATCCATCAAAAAATAAAATTTAAACTGCATATAGATAATGTTAAATAAAAATAATGCTATTTTAATCATTGATTAATAGTGTTTTTTGAAAGAATGACTGAAAAAAAACCGGTTTCTGTATGAGATTTGGAAGAAAATCCTTACTTTTGGCCTGCCGTTTCCGGTCAGTAGCGGAATGGTTATCCTATACATTAATATATAAATATGAGACGCGGGTATCTGTATATCTGTTTTTATTTCCTGCTATTTTTGTTGTCATGCAGGCCTGAAGCTCCTGTCACATCGGTGGTTACGATTGATATGGAAAAGCCTGTCATGCCGGTAAACGAAGCATTGTACGGTTTGTCGCTTGAAGAAATCAATCATGCCATAGACGGCGGCCTGTATGCCGAGTTGATACGCAACCGCAGTTTTGAGGAAGGCGTTGTTCCGGAAGGATGCCGCTACAATGCGGCGACGCATTGTCTTGAAACGCCGACGGGCTGGACCATTCCGTTCATCCCGCCGGATTCGTTGCCCGGCTGGCGTGTCTGTACGGATCATACGATGATGTTTCATGACACTAAAGAGCTGATAAACAAAGACAACCATCGTTCGCTGTGGGTCAGGGTAGGCCATTGGGGTGGCGAAGGTGGCATTGTAGCCGAAGGTTTCAACGGGATTCCTGTCCGCAAGAATGAATCCTACCGCCTGTCGTTTTTCATCCGCGGGAGGCGTTATACGTCCGTGCGTGTCGGCCTTCGCGATTCGTCAGCCACCCGACGACTGAGCGACACGCTGTTAGTCTATCCTTCCCATGAATGGATGCAGGTGAAACATACGTTTACCGCTACGGAAGACAATCCTCATGCGACGCTTGTATTCAAGGCGGATACCGGTACGTGGTTCAATTTGGACGTCGTTTCGCTTTTCCCGCCGACATGGAAAGAGCGTCCGAACGGTCTCCGTCCCGACTTGGCGGAAGCCTTAGCCGCCCTGCAGCCGAAGTTTATCCGTTTCCCCGGCGGGGCGTTTGCCGAAGGCTATTCGTTTGATATGATTCCGAAATGGGATGAAACGGTGGGGCCAATTGCGACGCGGAAGCCGATGTGGAGTATCTGGGGCTATGGAACAACCAACGGCATGGGATTTCATGAGTATCTGCAACTGTGTGAAGATATGAAAGTTAATCCAATCTATGTAGTCAATTCCGGTGTGTTGAACCAGCGTTACGGTTCTGTCTATGTGGAATTGGGGAATATGACGCTAGGTGCGCAGCGCCTTCAGCAGGCGTTGGGTTATGCCAACTATGTGCCGTGGGATTCGGCGCAAGTCAGGCAGCGAACAGCAAACGGGCATCTTTCGCCATTCGGCCTGCAAACGGTAGAATTGGGTAATGCCAACTTCGGATCACGGTATGCCCGTCGTTACCAGTATCTTCACGAGGCGGTAAAGAGCGCTTTTCCCCAGGTTCAACTGATTGGCACCGATACGCTTGCCACGATGCCCTGGCACGAAGACTGGATTGACAGTCACTTTATCGCCAATGAAAATTTTCTTACCGGCAATTATAATTGTTTTGATGAGGAGAATATAACCATTCGTACGCCGATGCGTTTTGTCGGCGAGTTCGGTGCGGCCTGTTCGTCGGCCGGCGGTACATTGCAGGCGGCGGTAGGCGAAGCGGCATTCCTGATAGGCGTAGAGCGTAATCCGATGAATGTGAAAGGGATAGCCTATTCGCCCATATTGGGGCGCTTGGATTATCCTGCGCACGGTGCGGCGGCGATTCAGTTTGACGGTACGCATCTTGTGAAAACGCCATCCTACTACATGATGGAGATGTTCGCCAAAAACCGGGGCGACCAGGTCGTTGTAACAAATGTACAGACGTATCGGAAAAATCTTGTGACCGGCGGCCGGTCGTCTGTCGTGACCGAAGGACATGCCTATGAAGTGGGGGATATGATGCTGAATGGTCGTCCTGCGCCGTTTGATACCTTACGTCGTGAGCGGGTGTTTGCGAAACCGGTACTGCCGCGATGGTATCCGTCCGTTCCGTCGGCGCCTGAGGAGAATCGGGTCCGGTATGTTGTGCGGGGCGATTCAATGATGTATAACTGTGTTTTTTCGGTTAAAATCAAACCCGTACAAGTAAATGGCAACGAATTGCAGGTGCGCATACGCGACAACAGGCTGGAAGGCGAGCAAAGCGATTTTGTTGCGCTGAAAATCACGGACGGAAAGACAGCTGCGCTCTATCATTGCGCTGGTTCGGCCGAACGGCGGCTGTCCGCGCCGGTTCCCGTCGCGCTGGAAAACGGACAGTGGTACACGTTCAGGCTTGTGGCTGAAGACGAACGGATTGAGTGTTTCCTGAACGACAATCCGCTCGTCAGTGCCGTTACGTTAACCATTCCGTCTATCCTTGCGGTGGCAACGCTTGAGCAGGCCACAAACACATTGATCCTTAAGGTGGTAAATGCCACTTTCCATGAAGAATGGACGTCGTTTAGACTGGCCGGGAAGAGTATGGAATATGAGGCGGAAGTGATTCAGCTTGCCGGACGACCGGAAAGCCGCAATACCCTTACGTCTCCTGAGGCGATTGTGCCCGTCTATTCAACGCATCGCTTCTCCGTTCAGCCACCTGCGAAATATGTTTTTCCGCCTCAATCCATTACGATTATGCGGCTGAAGGTGAAGTGATGCTTTACCCGTGTAAAACCGTTTTCATGTCAATCACCGGCAGCGGTTCATAGTTTTTCCATTCGCCGCGTGTGAAGTCGGGAATCGCTACCGAAGCGCTCCTGTTAAGCACCGAACGTTCGGTCAGTTCAACCAGCGACGACCATGCTGCACCGTCGTAAACCGACTGGTCGAGCGGATAACCGTTTTTCAAACAGTAAATCAGTCGCCAATCCATGATAAAGTCCATTCCGCCGTGTCCGCCGATTTTCTTCGCCTGTTCGCCGATGTATTTGGCTAACGGATGTTCGTATTTAGCCAGCGTTTCCGTCTGGGCATCCTCGGAAAGGAAGGCTTCGCCCTTATCAAATGTCTCAAGCGCAATCTTTTCAAACGGCCATTTGACTGCCATGCCTTTTGTTCCCTGGATATAATGGATGCGGGAATAGGGATGAGGCGTGGATGTATCGTGCTGAACCATAATGGATTTACCATTGACGGTATGGATAATGGTCGTGTTCATGTCGCCTAATTTATAGCGTTGCGACTGGGTGATCCGCTCGTCGTCTTTGAGGTGCTCTTTCGCCCATTCCTGCATACTGAACTGGTTGCTTGAAACCGACGACAGGTATTCCATCCGGTCGCCGCGATTGATGCCCATGATTTGCGCCACGGGTCCCAAACCGTGTGTGGGATAGGGATTTCCGGTATGGTACTTGCTGTACTCAAGTCGCCAGTGTTTGTAATATCCGTTGAATTTGGCTTCGGTGAGCGTGTGGTTGTAAGCGCCTTCACCGTGCACCAACTCGCCGAAAACGCCTTGCCGCGCCATATTGAGCGTGGCCAACTCAAAAAAGTCGTAGCAGCAGTTTTCAAGCATCATGCAATGCAATTGTTTTTCTTCGGCCTTGTCCACCAGCGCCCAGCAATCGGCAACAGTCAATGCCATAGGCACTTCCATGACAGCATGTTTCCCGCAGTCCAGCGCATACAGCGCGATGGGTACATGGAGTTCCCAGGGTGTTGCATTGTAAACCAAATCAATATCGTCGCGCTCACACAATTTTCGCCAATCTTCTTCTTTGGAATAGACAGCCGCCTCTTTGCGTCCGTTCTTTTTCAGCGTTTTCTGGGCGCTTTCGATTCGTTCGGGCAGCAGGTCGCATAAAGCGACAATTTCCGTTCCTTCGATATGGCTGAGCCTGTCCACAGCACCTCCGCCACGTCCCAGACCAACGATCCCTATTCGCACTTTAGGGATAGGTTTGCAGCGAAGTCCCAGTACGGATTTCCCTTTTCTCGGGGGCGTTTCGTCGTCCGGCAGGGAAGACGAAATCCCTTTGTTTGCGCCGGCCGCCTGCATATTGTTGCCCATCAAAGCAACGGCGCCTCCGGCAAGTGATGTTTTGAAAAATTGCCTTCTGTTTATCATGACTACATTAATATATATAAGTTAGTAAATTCTCGTATTCGGCATTATACGCTTTTATATGCTTCAAATATTCAAAAAAAAATATCATATAATCAAATTTTTGGACGGGAATATTAAACAAATTCCGGAAAAGTCCGCATTTTATTCATGAATGGTGCGATGAACGAAAACAAAACGCCGGTTGGCATGTATTTTTTTGTGGAAAGCATAAAGGGCTGTATATCTTTGAAATGCGCATGCGGGAGTTTGTTTTTTTTAAATTGCAGCAAAAAATAATCCCGAAAGATTTGTTGTTATCAAAAAAAACGCTACCTTTGCGCCCGTTATTTGCGAAAGCAAGAAAATACTGTCGCGGAAATAGCTCAGTTGGTAGAGCATAACCTTGCCAAGGTTAGGGTCGCGGGTTCGAGTCCCGTTTTCCGCTCTGGATTTTAGATGTATGATTTTGGATTTGGAATTTTGACGCCTTAAATCATCAATCAAAAATCGTAAATCAGGAATGAAGGAAAGCCCAGGTGGCGGAATTGGTAGACGCGCTCGTTTCAGGTGCGAGTGGTTCATAGCCGTGCAGGTTCGAGTCCTGTTCTGGGCACCCCTATTCTATGAATGCGCAGGTGGTGGAATTGGTAGACACGCTACTTTGAGGGGGTAGTGCCGGTAACGGTGTGTGAGTTCAAATCTCATCCTGCGTACAAAAAAAGAAATAAAAATAATTAGTTACAATAGCAAATAAGGGCTGCAGTTGAAAAAAAACGGAGCAAAATAAGCGTAAAGTTTGCGCAGATAAAAAAATATGCTTACCTTTGCGCCCTGATTTGAAAAAAATAGAAAAGCGATGTCTAAAATTTGTCAGATTACCGGAAAGAAAGCGATGGTAGGCAATAATGTAGCCCACTCGAACAAGCGGACAAAACGTAAATTCAACGTCAATTTGTTTGCGAAGAAATTTTATTGGGTAGAGCAGGATTGCTGGATAGACCTGAACGTGTCGGCCGCAGGATTGCGACTGATTAACAAAATAGGATTGGACGCTGCCTTGAAATCGGCGTTAGATAAAGGCTATTTAATCTAAGTAAGGAGGAAAAGAAATGGCTAAGAAAGTAAAAGGGAACAGAGTACAGGTGATACTCGAATGTACGGAACATAAAGAAAGCGGACTGCCAGGCATGTCGCGCTACATCACGACGAAGAACAGGAAAAATACAACCCAGCGGTTGGAACTCAAAAAGTATAATCCTGTGCTGAAAAAAGTAACTTTACATAAAGAAATTAAGTAATAGGAGATTGAATCATGGCAAAAAAAGCGGTTGCAACATTTAAGAAAGGCGAAGGCCGGACGTATTCCAAAGTAATCAAGATGGTTAAATCGCCCAAAACGGGAGCCTACATCTTTCAGGAAGAGATGGTTCCAAACGATGACGTAAAAGATTACTTTGCAAAGTAAGAAATTGTACTGAATGCTATAATCTAACTTGCTCTCGTTCATTGAGATATGAACGAGAGTTTTTTTTTGTTCCATTTTTTTTGGACGAAGACAAAAAAAACACTATTTTTGTTCGTTTTCTAAGAAAGGAAAAAAAGATAATAATAACCATAAAATATTGATTATATGAAATTTGATGTATCAAGTTCCGCATTATTAATGCGTCTGCAATCCATTAGTAAGGTGATTGCATCTAAAAATACGTTGCCGATTTTGGACAGCATCCTGTTTGAGTTGGAAGGAAATAACCTGAGGCTTACCGCGTCGGACGTTGAAACCCGTTTAGTTACTTCCGTTGAGGTGGTAAATACGCAGGGTAACGGTGATTTTGCCATATCGGCGAAACTCCTTCTCGAATCGTTGAAAAAACTTCCGGAGCAACCGTTAACGTTTGATATTAACGATGATAGCCTGGAGATTTTCATCTATTTTGAGAACGGGAAGTATAATTTTATCGGCCAGAAAGCCGATACGTATCCCCAATCTAAGCCATTGGGTGAAAGCGCTATTACGATATCGCCGTCTTCGGAGGTGCTGCTGAATGGCATCAGCCGCACCCTGTTTGCATCGGCAGACGATGAACTGCGTCCGGTGATGAATGGTATCTACTTTGATATTCAGACAGATAAACTTACGTTTGTTGCTTCTGACGGTCATAAGTTGGTGCGCGTAAGCAATGATACCGTAGCGTTGGACGGCCGCGCTGCGTTTATATTGCCTAAAAAACCGGCTAACCTGTTGAAAACCTTGCTGCCTAAAACAAGCGAACCGGTTAAAATTCAGTTTGATGACAACAACGCGATCGTGACTACAGAAACGTTTGAGATGGTATGTCGGCTGATAGAAGGGCGTTATCCGAACTATAATAGCGTCATCCCGCAGGATAACCCTAACAAGGTGACGATTGAACGAGTCCCGTTCCTGAATGCGCTGGAACGTGTTTCGGTCTTTTCCAATCCGGCCAGCAGCTTGGTTAAGTTGCAGTTGCAGAATGATTTGATTGTAGTTTCGGCACAAGATATAGACTTTTCTACCTCGGCGGAAGAAAAGATTGCATGTCAATATAGTGGAGATGAATTGAGTATTGGTTTCAAAGGTACGTTCCTGATTGGTATCCTGGAAAATATCAACGCTGATGAGATCGTGTTCTCGCTGGCTGATCCTTCGCGCCCGGGCGTGGTGGTGCCTGTGGAAAACGAGGAGCACGAAGACTTGTTGATGCTGTTGATGCCCATGGTATTAAACTATTAGACGAAGGCCGATGGAGTTAAAATTAGCCAATCCGCTGGTGTTTTTTGATCTGGAAACGACAGGGGTTAATATCAGCAAAGACCGGATCGTAGAAATTTCAATCCTGAAAGTCTATCCAAACGGGAAGGAGGAAAGTAAAACGCGCCGGATTAACCCAGAGGTGCCAATTCCACCGGAGGCGACTCAAATACACGGCATTACCGATGAAGATGTTAAAGATTGTCCGACATTCAAGGCGATAGCCAAATCGCTTGCCGCCCAGATTGAAGGATGTGATCTGGCGGGTTTTAACTCTAACCGGTTTGATATCCCCTTGCTGGCGGAAGAGTTTCTGCGTGCAGGAGTGGATATTGATTTGAACAAAAGGAAGTTGGTGGATGTGCAGACCATTTTCCACAAGATGGAGCAACGCACTCTTTCGGCGGCCTACAAATTTTATTGCGACAGAGACCTCGATCATGCCCACAGCGCCGAAAGCGATACGAAAGCAACGTATGAAGTATTGAAAGCTCAATTGGATAAATATCCTGAATTGCAGAATGATATCAAATATATTGCCGAGTTTTCGAGTTTTACAAATAACGTGGATTTTGCAGGCCGGATGATATACAACGAGAAAGGGGAAGAAGTGATTAACTTCGGCAAATATAAAGGTCGGTTGGTGAAGGACGTATTAAGTTTTGATCCAAGTTATTATTCATGGGTGATGAATGGCGATTTCACCCTGAATACGAAGAAAATGCTGACGGAGATCAGGTTGCGGGCTGCACGGGGAAAATAAATGTCAATCCGTTTCCTGCGTTGATGGGAGCGCCGAATGTGAATTAATATCAGGTAATCAATGGAGAATAAAAAGATTATACTTGGAGTGACGGGCAGTATTGCTGCATATAAGGCGGCGTATTTGGTTCGCGCCATCGTTAAAAAGGGCGCGGAGGTGCAAGTCGTGATGACGACTGCCGCTAAGGAATTTGTTACTCCGCTGACATTCTCAACGTTAAGCCGCAAACCGGTGATCAGCGAGTTTTTTTCCCGCCGCGACGGGTCATGGCAGAGCCATGTGGAATTGGGTTTATGGGCAGATGCCATGCTGGTGGCGCCCGCTACGGCTTCGACGATTGCCAAAATGGCGAATGGAGTAGCCGATAATATGCTTGTTACCACTTATTTATCCTGTCGTGCACCTGTGTTTATTGCGCCGGCAATGGACGTGGATATGTATGCTCATCCGACGACGCAGCAAAATCTTGAACGGTTGCGTTCGTTTGGGAATCATATCATTGAACCGACGGAAGGCGAATTGGCCAGCCAACTGACAGGTAAAGGCCGGATGGAAGAGCCGGAAAGGATCATCGGCGTGTTGGAAAATTTTTTTTCTTCCTGCGAGACGTTGCGAAAAAAAAAAGTGCTGATAACGGCCGGTCCGACGTATGAAAAGATTGATCCGGTACGTTTTATAGGAAACTATTCGTCGGGTAAAATGGGTTTTGCTCTTGCAGAAGTTTGTGCACAGCGCGGGGCGGACGTCCGGTTGATTGCAGGACCGGTGGGACTGAAGACGGTTCATCCGCGTATTCACCGGATAGATGTTGAATCGGCCGATCAGATGTATGATGCTGCAACAGAGGCTTTTGACAAATCGGATGCCGCTATTCTCTGTGCTGCGGTGGCGGATTATCGGCCTGCGACTCAGGCGGATAAGAAACTCAAGCGTGGCGACGAATCCGCGCTTTCTTTGACGCTTGTACAAAATAAAGACATTGCCGCTGCGTTAGGTAAAAAGAAACGCGCCGGTCAGGTATTGGTGGGTTTCGCTTTGGAGACGGACAATGAAATCGTTCATGCAAAGGCAAAATTAGAACGTAAAAATCTGGATATGATAGTTTTAAATTCGATACAGGACAGTGGCGCAGGATTTCGTTACGACACAAACAAGGTCACGATAATAGACCGTCGTGGCGAAATACAGGCCTTTCCGTTGAAGGATAAAAAAGATGTCGCCGGAGATATTGTAACAAAATTGATTACTTTATTGGAGGAAACGGTATGAATATGAAATGGTTGTGTGTGGGAATCCTGATGTTTTCGGTTGCTGCGGTTCGGGGGCAATCGTCGGAACTGAGCGCTCGCCTTACGATCAACAGTGACAAGATCGAAGGTTCTAACAAACAGATATATACTACCTTGCAGACGGCGCTGAATGAGTTTGTCAATAACAAAAAATGGACGAATGCAACTTTTGCCATGAATGAGCGGATAGACTGTTCGTTTACCATTATTCTGAACGAGCGGACGGACGATCACTTTAAAGGCGAAATACAGGTACAAGCTCGCCGTCCGGTATATAATTCGAGTTATACCACGGCAATATTCAATTTCCGCGACACCCAGTTTGATTTTGATTATACGGAATTTGAGCCGTTGGAATATACGGACAATACTTTGGAAAGTAACCTGACGGCAACGATTGTCTATTACATATATGTCATATTAGGCCTTGATTTTGACAGTTTTGCGCCTAAAGGCGGGACTGTGTTCCTGAATCAGGCGCAACAGATTGTGGCGTTGGCACAATCGCAGCCCTCCTGGTTGGGCTGGAAGGCTTTCGACAGCGACCGCAACCGTCATGCGCTGGCTACTGCGCTGACCGAAAATGCCGGCGAGGGTTTCCGCCAGTTCTGGTATGATTATCATCGGAAAGGATTGGATGAAATGGCCGCCAATGCCGACCGTGGACGAACAAATATCATCGCAGCTTTGCCGGAACTGACCAAACTGAAAAGTGCGCGTCCTAATTCCATTCTGTTACAGATGTTTTCGGATTCGAAATTAGATGAATTGGTTGCGATTTATTCTAAAGCGACGACGCAGGAAAAACAGGATGGCTATAAAATGCTTTCTAACCTTTATCCGGCAGCGTCGAGCCGATTGGATGCTTTAAAGAAATAAAATATGCTGAAGTCTTTATATATACAGAATTATGTCCTGATAGACAACCTGAATATTCAGTTTGAAAACGGGTTTTCCGTGATGACCGGCGAAACGGGCGCAGGAAAGTCTATCATTCTGGGAGCGCTGGGTTTGGTATTGGGACAACGAGCTGATAATAAAAGCCTTCAGTCGCAGTCAGAAAAATGTGTGATAGAGGCCGTGTTCGATATTGCCGCCTATCATTTAGAGTCATTTTTTGAGGCGAACGATCTGGAGTATGATGAAACCAACTGTATTTTGCGTCGTGAGATTCTAAACTCCGGTAAATCACGCACTTTCATTAATGATACGCCGGCATCACTGAACGTGATGAAAGCATTGGGCGATCATCTGATTGACGTCCATTCACAACATCAGAACCTGTTGCTGGCCGATACGCATTTCCAATTGAATGTAGTGGACGTTATTGCCCGAAATAAAACTCTTTTAACGGCTTATAAAGAGGCATATAAATGTTATATATCCTTGACGGAGCAGTTGAGTGAACTGAAAGAACGCGCTGCCAGGTCAAAAGAAGAGGAAGATTATGTCCGTTACCAGTATGAAGAACTAAAGGCGGCACAATTAATTGAAGGTGAGCAGGAAACGTTGGAACAGGAAATGGAAACGCTGTCTCATGCAGAGGAAATCAAAAATTCGCTTTACAAAATAACAGCCTTGCTGAACGGTGAGGAACAGGGTGCGGTGCAGATGATTAAGGAATCATTGTCGAGAGCCGAATCGTTGAGTGTTTATTATCCTAAGGCAAAGGAATTTACGGAAAGATTACGATCGGCATATATAGACCTGAACGATCTGGCGTCGGAAACGGAAACGCGAAAAGAGGATATTGAATACGATCCGGCTCGGATGGAATGGATACAAAACCGTTTGAATCAGTTGTATTCATTAGAACAAAAACATCGCGTAGCCAGTATGGATGAGTTGATACGTTGTCGGGATGAATATGAAAATCAATTGAAAACGATAGATTCTTATGAAGAAGAAATTCGTGTACTGGAGAAAGAGCAGCAGGCCTCTTTTCAGACATTGATTGGACAAGCTAATGATATTAGCGCGACACGCAAAAAAGCAGCTGAAGTGATTGAACAGCAATTGGTTCAGCGGTTGATTCCTTTGGGAATTCCTCACGCCCGATTCCGGGTGGAATTTTTGCCGAAGCCCAAACCGTCGTCCGACGGGATGGATGAGATACAATTTCTTTTTTCGGCCAATAAAAATGAACCTCTGAAACCGGTCGCTCAAACAGCTTCGGGTGGCGAAATATCTCGTTTGATGCTGTGTATCAAGGCTATGATTGCCGGTTTTGAAGCGTTGCCGGCTATTATCTTCGATGAAATAGACATGGGTACTTCGGGTGAAATAGCCGACAAAATGGCTGATATTATGCAGGATTTAGGTCGCAAGATGCAGGTGATTACGATTACGCACTTGCCGCAGATAGCAGCCAAAGGCAAGGTGCATTACTATGTGTATAAGGAAGATACCTCTGAAAAGACGCATACCCGTATCCATCGGTTGGACGAAGCGGAGCGGACGCAGGAAATCGCCCGGATGCTTAGCGGAGCTTCATTGACGGAGGCTTCGGTTGCCAATGCAAAAGAACTTTTAAACAATGCCGGGAATGCAAACAAATGAGATGATATTTGGTATCCGCGCAGTAACAGAAGCGATACTGGCCGGCAAAGAGATAGATAAAATTCTAATTAAAAAGGATTTGCAAAGTGATTTAAGCAAAGAACTTTTTGCAGTGCTGAGAGACCGGAGTATTCAGGCGCAGCGTGTTCCGGTGGAGCGGTTGAACCGCATCACACGAAAAAATCACCAGGGAGTGGTCGCGTTTGTTGCCGCAGTCGCATACTACCGGCTCGAAGATGTGATTCCGTTTGTGTATGAACAGGGGCGAGATCCGTTTATTGTTCTGTTAGACGGCATTACGGATGTGCGCAACTTCGGCGCTATCGCGCGTACATGCGAGTGCGCCGGGGTGGATGCTATTGTAATTCCCTCAAGCGGAAGCGTTTCTGTAAATGCCGACGCCATGAAGACGTCGGCTGGAGCGCTCAACGTGATTCCGGTCTGTAAGGAGAAATCCATTCATCATGCTGTCCGTTTGTTGAAAGAGAGTGGCGTGACCATCTATGCCGCCAGCGAAAAAGCGGTGAAGAAATATACGGAAGTGTCTTATGATGTGCCGGTTGCGATTGTGATGGGGGCTGAAGATACGGGTGTAGCGGCTGAAAATTTGCGATTGTGCGACGAAATGATACAGATTCCCCTGTTTGGGACGATTGGTTCGCTGAATGTATCAGCTGCTACGTCAATCATTGTATATGAAGGCGTTAGACAAAAAATGACGATAAATAATAATATTAAACAGGATAAACAGGACAATGAAAAAAGTGATTGTAACAACGCAAGCGCCGGCAGCCATCGGGCCTTATAGCCAGGCTATACAAATGGGCGATATGTTATTTATATCCGGACAGTTGGGTTTGGATCCCACTACCGGTAACCTTGTCGAAAGCGGTGTGAAAGCGCAAGCTGCACAGGCATTTCGGAACATTCGCGCCATTCTCTCCGAAGCGGGCTATACTATGCAAAATCTTGTAAAAACAACGGTTTTTTTGACCGATATGGCGGACTTTGCGGCTGTAAATGAAGTGTATGCCTCCTTTTTCGACGGCGCTTTTCCGGCGCGGTCAGCCGTTGCCGTCCGATCGCTGCCGAAGAATGGACTGGTGGAAATAGAATGTATTGCGATGAAAATAAGCGAACAACCTTAATTCGGCTCTTTTAAAATGACATCGTGGGCGCCGCCTTCCACAATACTGGTGGACGAAACGAGCGTGATTTTGGCATTCTGCTGCATGTCTTTGATAGTCAGGGCGCCACAACTGCACATCGTCGATTTGATTTTGCCCAGCGTGACGGCCAGGTTGTCTTTCATCTTTCCGGCATAGGGCACGTAGCTGTCCACGCCTTCTTCAAATTTTAACGATTCCGTGCCGCCCATGTCATAACGCTGCCAGTTCTGTGCACGATTGGAGCCTTCACCCCAATATTCCTTGACATAGTTGTTGCCAAGGCGCAAGGTTTTCGTTGGGGATTCGTCGAACCGCGCAAAATAGCGTCCCATCATCAGGAAATCTGCACCCATCGCCAATGCAAGCGCCATGTGGTAGTCGTGCACCAATCCGCCATCACTGCAAATAGGGACATAAACACCTGTTTTTTTGGCATATTCATTACGTGCACGGACAACGTCAACCAGCGCAGTTGCCTGACCGCGTCCAATACCTTTCTGCTCGCGAGTGATGCAGATGGAACCTCCGCCTATGCCTACTTTCACAAAATCGGCTCCGGCATCCACCAGATACTGAAATCCCTTGCTGTCCACCACATTGCCGGCGCCTACAGGGATTTGGTAACGCTCTTTGATCCATTGCAGCGTTTCCTGCTGCCATTCGGAATATCCATCCGATGAATCAATACATAATGCGTCCGCCCCGGCCTCCACCAACGCCGGCACACGTTCCCTGTAATCGCGGGTGTTGATACCTGCACCGGCTAACAGTTGTTTGCTCTCGTCATGCAGTTCCTCAGGATTATCACGCTGACTGTCATAGTCTTTTCGGAAAACGAAATAGGCAAGGTGATCATCCTGGTCAATGATCGGCAGTGAGTTTAGTTTATGATCCCAGAGGATTTGGTTGGCTTCGGTAAGCGAAATGCCCGACCGCCCGACAATCAGTTTGGAAAATGGAGTCATGAAATCCTTGACTTTCAATTCGGGAGGGTCTTTTTCGACGCGGTAATCACGGCTACTGATCAAGCCCAGCAGTTTGCCGTTGGATGTGCCGTCGTCTGTCACGCCGATCGTCGAATGTCCCGTATTTTTGACAAGTCGAAGTACATCTGCCAGTGTATGTTCGGGCGTCAAATTGGAATCGCTGACGACAAATCCCGCTTTGAATTTCTTCACCTTCCGTACCATGTTTGCCTGATTTTCTATGGTTTGAGAAGCAAATATAAAGGACAGCCCGCCATTGCGCGCCAATTCGATAGCCAATTCAGGCCCTGATACGGATTGCATGATGGCCGACACAAACGGGATATTCAATCTGATAGATGGCGCTTCATGGAGCGCATGTTTCACAAGCGGCGTTTTCAGCGACACATTTGCCGGAACACACGCTTTTGTCGTCAGGCCTGGAATCAGCAGGTACTCACCGAACGTCCTGGATACATCTTCTAAATATACTGCCATATAATTTATTTTTTTACGGAACGAATGATCATCAAACTGTCGGGGTGAAAGGATTCGAACCTTCGACCCTCTGCTCCCAAAGCAGATGCGCTAACCGGACTGCGCTACACCCCGTTTTCAAAAATGTGGTGCAAAGGTACGGGAAATATTTTAATTACAGGCATAGGTATGGGATTTTTTTCTTTTTTATATGGCATTTTCTAATTGAACTTGCGCCACATAAAAATTGTCTGTTTGTATCAACTATAAATAAAAAACAAGTACCTTTGCCAAAAATTCGTACGAAAATGAACAGTTATAAACACATTTGCTTTGTATATTTTATTGCATTTCTGCTGCTGATGCAATTATCCTCCTGCTCCAATCCTCCGATTGAAGTCCGAAATCTCACTTGCGAATACCTCGAAAATCCGCTCGGAATCGATGTCGGACAACCACGCTTTTCGTGGCAGATAAAAGACAGAAAAGGGATTAACGGCCAGCGACAAACCGCTTACAGACTGCTTGTTGCATCGTCGCTCGATAAATTGAAACAGAACGAAGGCGATCTGTGGGATTCCCAAAAAACTGAATCCGAAGAAACACATCTTGTTGAATATCAAGGGATACCATTACATTCTGGCAACGATTGCTATTGGAAAGTTCAATCTTTTGATCGAGACGGCAATCCGTCTGCGTGGAGCAAACCCGCACGTTTTTCAGTCGGTCTGCTCGACTCTTCCGATTGGAAAGGCTCTTGGGTAAAGCATCCGACAGCCCACTTCAAACAACATATTTGGTTCCGCAAAAATTTTGACCTGAAAACAACAACCGACTTAACGGCTTTTGCATACCTCGCATCCACAGGTTTCCACGAACTCTACGTCAATGGCCGCAAAGCCGACGAGCGCGTCCTTGCCCCCGCCGTTTCGCGCATCGACAAACGGGTTCTGTATGTTACTTACGATATTGCGCCATTACTGAAAAAAGGCAAAAATACAATTGCAGTATGGTTTGGTCCGGGCTGGTCGATTAACAACTTTTTTACCCGCAGAGTTGACCAAGCCCTGATTGCACAAATCAATATTGAAAACCCCAAAGGCGATAATATTTCGTTTGCAACCGACTCTGCGTGGAAATGTGCAGAAAGTTTCAGCGCACATTCAGGCGACTTTCGTTTTATGGACATGGGAGGCGAACTCGTTGATGGAACTCATTTTACAGAAGACTGGAACAAAACCGATTTTGACGATTCCGGCTGGGAAAATGCTATCGTTACCGAACCGAACAAACGCGGAGGCGCAGTTATGCTTTCGGCTTGTATGACCGACCCTTCGCGAATTATCAAAACCATTAAGGCCAAATCGGTTACAGACACCGTGCCGGGGGTTTATCGCGTCGATATGGGCGAACAATTCACGGGATTTCTCCGCGCTCGATTCGACGGTCTGAAACGCGGCGACACTGTCGTAATCACCGTTTCGGAAAAAACTTACGCCATTTTCAATGGAGAAGATATGAAGCCTTCCGGTCGAATCGGCAACGAAACTATTGAAGACCAACGCCAGAAGATGTTTTACATTGCCCGCGGCGAAAAAGGCGAAACGTTTTCAAACCGATTTAATGTCTTTTGTGGTCGGTATATACATTTCGCAGGTTTGCCTGCGATGCCTAAAAGCGCCGACATTACGGGATACGCGGTTTCGAGCGCGCCGCATCGAACGGGCAGTTTTGAATGTTCTGATCCGATGTGGAACAAAATTTTCGAGGCCGATTTGCATACCTACGAAATGTGTCATAATGAAGGAGTTATCGTCGATTGTCCAAACCGCGAACGACTTGGCTACGGACCCGAAGGCGCTTATCAGACAACTTGGGGAGCAGGACTTCCGTTTTTCGCTTCGGGAGCCTATTACGTAAAAAATGTGCGCGACTGGAAAGACGTTCAACACGACGATGGGTCGGTCAATAACGTCGCTCCGCAAATAAGCGTGATGTATGGATGCGCACTCAATGGCTCTGCTGCGATGAATATTGCAATGGAGCATTATCAGAAATATGGCGACAAGCGGATTTTGATCGACGTGCAACCGATGGCAAAACGCTGGCTCGATTTTCTACATTCGTGGGTAAAAGACGGAATGTTAACACCTTACGGCTCTCGCGGATATTTCCTTGGCGATTGGGTAAGTCCGGGTCCGACATTTGAATATGCAGAGACTGACAGCGCCCTGTTTTTCAATAACTGCGTATATGCGATGTCGCTCGATTGGTACATCAATCTGGTGCGCAACTCCGGCCTCGATCCGCAGACTGCCGAAACCGATATTCCGCTCTATCAATCGCGCCTCGACACCTTGCGCCGACGGCTTCATGAAACCTATTATCGTCCCGATTTGGACTCCTATCTGAACGGCGATCAGGTGAGAACCGTTTGTGCACTTTATGCAGGGATTGTGCCTGACAGCCTTCGCGAGCGCGTTTTGGCGCATTTGGCGACCGACTTGAGTGAAATCCATCCTTTCATCAACATCGGCAGTTTCGGGCGGTATCCGTTCTACAAGACGCTGATAGCGGACGATCGTTTTTACGAGATATTTTCAAATATTTTATCAAAAACAACCTATCCGAGTTACGGCTATTTCATCGAAAACAACTGCAACGTTTTCCCCGAAACTTGGGAAATTGCTCATTCCAACTGCGCTCAAACACATACGAGTTATGCGGGCATTTCGGCGTGGTTTGTGAAAGGGCTTGCCGGAATTGAACCGGCAGAAGCAGGTTACAAAACGGTGAACATTCGACCTCACGTTATCGAGCGGTTGACTTTTGCACGTGTTTCGACCGAAACGCCATACGGACAGATAGTCAGCGGTTGGAAGAAGGCGTCAGACGCGACAGATTACGAAATATCGGTTCCGGTTGGCTGCACGGCGAATGTTTATTTGGAAAATGAAGAAGTGAAACGGTTGGAAGCGGGAGAGTATCGGTTTTGTAAAATAAATCCGTATCTTTAGCCCCGAATTTTAATTGTATGAGTTATGAAATATGTATCGTTATTTAGTTGTTGTTTGATTGCGTGCGCCATGGCGGTTGTGGCGTCGTGCAACAGTGAAAGGAAACCGCAGGTGAAGGTTTATGCCTGGACAGGTGATGGCAGGAACAGTACGCTGGAGTCGCTGACTGCCCATTTTAGTGAATTGAAACAGCGTGGCATTGTAGGCGTGTGCCATGGTGCAGGCGCCGATATGGAGCGTATTGCCCGTGCGGCGAAAGCCGCTCATGCTGCAGGATTAGAGTTTCACGCCTGGCACAGCACGATGTTGCAGCATCGTGTGGACACGTCGTGGTATGCCGTTAATCGCAAGGGCGAATCAGCCTGGAATGTGCAGGCTTACGTGCCGAACTACAAGTTTATGTGTCCCGGACGGGAAGAAGTTTATGAATATTTAGCCGATTTGTACGGGCGGATGGCTGATATTCCCGAACTGGATTATGTGCATCTTGATTTTATCCGTTTCCCGGACGTCATCCTGGCGCGTGGATTGTGGGAAAAATACGGGTTGGTGATGGACGAGGAATATCCCGTTGCGGACTATTGTTATTGCGACGGCTGCGTGTCGCAGTTTAAAGAAAAGACGGGCATTGACATCCGTTCGTATAAAGACCCTTCGGCTTGCGAGCCATGGAAGCAGTTTCGTTACGACCAGATCACTGCGCTTGTGAATCGTCTTGCCGACGTGATTCATGCGAAGGGCAAGAAGATCAGCGCGGCCGTATTCCCCGGTCCCGGATTAGCCAAAAAATTAGTCCGCCAGGAATGGGACAAGTGGCATATAGACGCCTTTTTCCCGATGAACTACAACGATTTCTATCTTGAAGGCGCTGACTGGCTGGCGCCCATCACCCGTGAGGAAGTCGAAGCGGCGGCGGGCAAGACGCCTGTGTATAGCGGTCTTTTTATCTGTCGTGACTGGCAAAACAAAGCGAACATTAAAGACCCCGAAGACCATGGCCTGATCCCTTCGGAAATGGAAGAAGCCATTCGCGGTTCCATGGAAAGCGGCGCCGCCGGGATATGCCTGTTTATGCCCGGCCGGATGACCGACGAGCACTGGGCGGCGCTCGAAAAGGCGATTCACCGGAAATATGTCGTAAAGTAACGGCAAATTATGTTGTCGCCGTGACGTTGAGTTCCACAGGATTGGCTACTGCCCTTTCCTGTGGAACACCTGTCCATAGGCCTGCGCTGTGGGCATAACCAGCATGTCCTGGATATCCACGTGCGGAGGCTGTGTGACGGCAAAGCCCACAGCTTCGGCAATATCGTCCGCAACTAACGAGGTGAAGCCTTCATACACTTTGGCGGCGCGCTCGCGGTCGCCCTTGAAGCGGACGATTGAAAACTCCGTTTCAACGGCGCCCGGACAGATCTGCGTCACCTTGATGCCGTAGGGCAGGAAGTCCATCTTCATGCCTTTGCTTAGGGCATCCACGGCATATTTGGTCGCGCAATAAACGGCGCCATTCGGATAGATGGTTCGTCCGGCTATGGAACCGATATTGATGATATGTCCCGACTGCCGCGCAACCATGCCGGGCGAAACATAGCGCGTCACATACAGCAAACCCTTGATATTCGTATCAATCATCCGCTCCCAGTCGTCAATCGCCCCCTGGTGAACGGGGTCAAGCCCTGCCGCAAGTCCGGCATTATTGACTAAGACATCAATCTCCTGCCACTCGTCGGGCAGGCTCCGGACAGCCATCTCCACTTCGGCGCAATTCCTTACGTCGAATACCAGAATATGTGTCTTGATCGGATGCTTCAACTCGATAGTTTCCTGCAAAGCCTCTAAGCGCTCTTGCCGCCTGCCTGTAATGATCAGGTTGTAACCTTCTTTTGCCAACCGCCATGCAATGGCTTTCCCGATGCCGGAAGAAGCCCCTGTGATAAGCGCTGTTTTGGTGTTCATGCTCTAAATAATTTGTATTTCCGTGCAAAGGTAAAAATTTTGCGAGTATTTTTTTATTTTTTCACGCTCTTTTATTTGCTGTATTAAAAAACTTCCTTTATCTTTGTCGCAAGTAAAAAAGATTTCAATAAACCAAACTTATGGAATATGCTTTTTATACATTTCATTACCGCGGGAAAGCGCCTGTTGCATTAGCATTTTCCCTGCATGATGGAAACCAGGCGCGAGACCTTGGGGAGGCTTTCAACCATTGGTTGTTCGTCCCGCCAACCCTCGGTGATGCTTTCAACGGCAGTCGCAAACCTGCCCGAACCCATAAATACTAATTTTTAACGTTATAAAAACAGCAGAGATATGAAAAAAATAGATGTAAAGAAGATTTTAGTTGGATTGGCCGCAATAATTATGTGCATCGCGTCGTGTATGAGTTTGTCGGCGCAGAGAATAATAAGAGTTTTACCTTACTATGATTCAAAAACCGCGAAATGGGGGCTGAAAAACAGCGATGGGAAGATATTAACTTCAGGCAGATATGATCATATAAAAGTTGTTAGCGTTAGTGGAAAGTATGCTTTGGTATGGTTAAATTACAAATGGGGCGTCATAGACGTTGCCGGGCATGAAACAATTCCATGCGAATATGACGATTTTGGCGAGGTGCTTTACATCAAAAACCAGGGATATGTCATAATATTTGCAAAAATGAATGATAAATGGGGATTAGTGTCCATGGTGGAAGGCAAGGTAATCATTCCATGCAAATATGACCAAATCAGAAAGTTTGATTCAGATGGTTTGGTGAAAGTCGAGTTAGATAGCAAATATGGAATGATAGACAAGACCGGTAAAGAAATTATGCCATGCAAATACGACATGATATCTGAGCTTAAGAAAGATAGTTTGGCGAGTGTCAGGTTAGATGGCAAATGTGGCATGATAGACAAGACCGGTAAGGAAATCATTCCATGCAAATACGACAAAGAGTTTTGGTTTGATAAAGATGATTTTTCGGAAGTTTGCTTAGGCGGCAAATGGGGAATCATAGACAAGACCGGCAAAGAAATTATTCCATGTAAATACGACAAAGAGTTTTCGTTTGGTAAAGATGATTTTTCGGAAGTTTGTTTAGGCGGCAAATGGGGAATCATAGACAAGACCGGCAAAGAAATCATTCCGTGTAAATACGACAAAAAATTCTTTTTAGGAATAAATGATTTTTCGGAAGTTTGTTTAGGCGGCAAATGGGGAATCATAGACAAGACCGGCAAAGAAATTATTCCGTGTAAATACGATGGTGTACATGGTTATGATTATAAAGATGGTTTAGCAAGAGTTTGTTTAAACGGTAAATGGGGCATAATAGACAAGACCGGTAAAGAAATCATTCCGTTCAAATACGATGCTGTAGGTTTTTATTACGATGGTTTAGCTGCGGTTAAATCAGGCAGAAAATGGGGTTATATAGACGAGTCTGGGAAAAAGGTAATCTCTTTCAAATATGATGAGGCAGGGGATTTTAACAATGGCACTGCTGAAGTCCGCTTAAAAGGCAAAAAAATTAGGATAAACGAGAAAGGGAAGAAAGTGCGGTTGTTCAGCACCTATCCCTAATGGGACAGGTCGCTCGGTAGAAAATCATTTGCAACTTGTTAATTATTAATTGTTCATAATTCATTTTTGTAATGAGAAATATCGTATATTTGCGAGGTGAAATAAAAGCGAGTTATGAGAAATAGAAGAATTTCAGGCGCTGTGGCGCTGTTTTTGGCTGTGGTTTCGATTGCCGGACTGCATGCGCAAATCTCCCTAAGTCCATATATAAACACCGACGTAAACAAGTGGATTGTGAACCATTTTGCCAAAGGCAAAACGCCTCCGTTCTCTTTCGTTTACAACGGCGTGCGATCTGAGGGTTTCATTCGCAAGTGGAACTTTTCGACTGAAGAATGGACAAATCCCGAACCAAACAGTCTCAGCCGCCGGTTTGTCTGGCAGGATGCCGAAAGCGGGCTGAGGATTGAGTGCGATGTGACGGGCTATCCTGATTTCGGCGCGGTAGAATGGGTTATGAGGCTCACAAATACATCCGGTGAAAACACGCCTGTAATGGACAGTTTCAAGGTTGTTGATCAAAGGTACGAATCGCGTACCGACGGCGTGTTTTCTGTCTTGCATGCCCGTGGAAGCATAGGCGTGAGGTCGGATTTTCTTGTTTCGCAAACGCAACTGCAACCGGCAGAAACGCTTCATCTGCAGCCGGAGGGCGGTCGCTCGTCGGATCATACGGCGTTCCCGTTTTTCAATATCATTCATCCGGACGGCAAAAGTGGCGTGGTTGCCGCTGTTGGATGGACGGGAGGCTGGCAGGCTGATATAACGGCCGTGAGCGACAGGCAGGTCAGTCTGACGGCAGGCATGGAACGTTTTCACCTCTATCTCAAGCCGGGAGAAACTGTTCGCACGCCACGCATCGTGCTTGTCTTCTGGGAGGGAGACAATCTGATGGCGGGTCAAAACAAGTTTCGCCGCTTTCAGTTAGCTCATCACAGTCGCCGGATAGATGGTAAAACAGCAGAAGCGCCTTATGCAGCCGGTTTTGCCATGCCGGGTCCCAAACCGTGTACGGAAAACGGATGTCTGACGGAAGAATTGGCGATAGCAATGGCGCGGCGAATGAAGATGTTCAACATCGTTCCTGAGATTTTATGGCTCGATGCGGGCTGGTACGCCGATTCGGGCGCTCCAAACTTCGACTGGTGCGATATTGTAGGCTCATGGACGCCCGATACTGCCCGTTTCCCGCGTGGGTTAAAGCCGCTTGCCGATGAGGCTCACCGTCTCGGAGCGGGTTTCCTGCTCTGGTTCGAACCGGAGCGCGTAAGCCGTTTTTCGTGGCTTGCCAATCATCATCCCGAATGGCTGCTTCGCACGAAAAAACGCAATTCAGCGCTGCTTGACCTTGGCAATCCCGATGCCCTTCAATGGCTATGCCATCATGTGGGCGATATGATTGAACAGACGGGTATTGATATTTACCGTCAGGACTTTAATCATCCGGGCAAACCGTTCTGGGAGGACAACGAAGCGCCTGACCGTATTGGAATGATGGAAATACGTCATATTGAAGGCCTTTATGCTTTCTGGGATTACCTTATTGCACGTTTTCCGCGCATTAAAATTGATAACTGCGCTGCCGGCGGGCGTCGGATTGATATAGAGATGATGTCCCGCAGTTTTCCGCTATGGAGTTCCGATTATAACTACCAGGAACCATGTGGTAAGCAGTGCTACGCTTACGGACTTAATTTCTTTCTTTCCCAGCACGGAACGGGCATTTTTGATCCTTCGGAATATTCGTTCCGCTCAGCGCTTGGCGCATCGCTTGTTACAAACTGGGATTTATATACTCCGGCCAATTCGGTTGCCGATATGCAAGCGATTATCGCCAAATTCAAGCAATATCGCCCTTATTTTTACGAGGATTTCTATCCGTTGACTGGCATTTTCGATACTACTCCCGACGATATTTGGCTTGCTTATCAGATGCATAACCCATCGGATAATTCGGGAATCGTACTTGGTTTCCGCCGTGCACTGACTGCTTCGGATCGTTACCCTGTTCAGTTGCAGGGGCTTGATCTGCAAGCCTCTTACGAAGTATATAATGATAACAACGGGCAAACACAACGAATGACCGGCAAACAGATGAGCGATCGTCTGATGCTTTGGGCAAATGGCAAACCCGGCTCAATTTTGCTGCATTATAAGAAAGTAAAATAAATATTATTTGATAATGAAAACAATTAGTAAGTTGATTATTCTATTCATTCTGTCTGTATGGATGGGTTGCCATTCCGGCGTAAATTCGGAAAAGTTTGACGCCGGGGAGTTCAAACACCCTCGACGCACGAGTGTGCATACATGGTGGCACTGGTTATCGAGGTTGATGTCCGAGGAAAGCATAACGAAAGACCTTGAGTCAATGAAGGCGCAAGGCATTACGCAGGCTACCATTTTAAACGCGGGTATGTTTGCGCTGGAAGGGCGGGAGGACGAATACGTATATTTCAATTCCGATCGTTGGTATGAGATGTTTCGCTGGTCGTTGCGCGAAGCGAAACGTCTGGGCATTCATATTGGCGTTCACAACTGCGATGGCTGGAGTGCGTCAGGAGGGCCATGGATTACGCCTGAAATGTCTATGAAAAAGTTTGTTTTTACAAAAACGGCCGCCCGGGGTGGCCGGACAAGGCATATACTTCCCGAACCGTTATGTGACATTGATTTCTATAAAGACATAGCTGTAATTGCTTGCCGAACGGCTAAGCCGCAACCGACGGCGCAGGACTTGAGCGGATTGACGGTTGTGGTGAATGATACGGTTGATGGTAAGGCGCTTATAGACGGCAGTCCTGAGAGTATGACAGGAATATTGCAGAATACTGCTGTCAAATTTGAATACGATCGGGCTGTTACAAAATCAACGATATCTATTTTATTGAATTTCAAAGGCGCATTCTATTTTCCGGGGCATAAAAAAGTGGGGTATTCCCTGTCAGCTTCGGACGATGGACTGCATTACCGCAAGGTTGCGGATTTCGATACGGAAAAATTCTATTCCGTGCAGTTTATCAGTTTTCCGGCTACGACAGCCCGTTATTTTCGTTTGGAAGTAAGCCGCATATACAATCTTCGTCCATGGCATCAGGCTGCATTTGCTGAAGTGCAGCTGCTTGGTGATGGAGAAAAGCCTGTTTATAATCCGACAATCCCGCATTATCTTGAAAAGGTTGCTTCGGGGCGAATTCTTGACCCCCCAATCATATACGAAACGAATACACTCCTGCCGCCTGACGAGTTATTGCAACAAAATTCATTCGTCAATCTGACGGATCGCATGAACAGCGATGGAACGCTTGATTGGGAAGCGCCCGCAGGCGACTGGATTATTTTCCGCGTGGGATATACTTCGACGGGCGCCCGGAATGGACCTGCTACGCCCGAAGGGACAGGCCTTGAATGTGACAAATTGGACACGGCGGCGGTTAATCTCCATTTCCGTAATTTTCCACTCCGGCTTATTGAAAATGCAGGCGATTATACCGGTAATACATTTAAATTTATATTGTTGGACAGTTGGGAAAAGGGATATCATACATGGACGCAGGCTTTTCCCGATGAGTTTAGAAAACGCAGGGGGTATGATATATTAGACTGGTTGCCTGCGCTTTGTGGTGAGACCGTTGAAAGTGTAGATGCTACGGAAGGGTTTCTGTATGATTTCAGGCGGACGATTGCAGAAATGATGGAAGAAAACTATTACCGTCATTTTCGCGACTTATGTCATCACTACAAGCTGGAAATTCATGGAGAAGTGGCATACGGAAATACAGGCCCTTTCCCACCGCTTGACGTGATGCGGACAAACAGTTATATGGACATGCCAATGTCAGAATTTTGGGCTATTCCCGACAGTAACAATATGCTTGATTATAAGCCTGACAGTGAAGATTGGAGAAGTTTCGCCGCTTTTACGCACAATTTTTATAAAGGTACGGTTTGTGGTGCGGAAGCTTATACGGGCTATGCTCATTACAGCGAGACGCCTGCCAACCTCAAACTCTTTGGAGACAAGGCTTTCTGCGCAGGAATAAACCAGATGGTTCTGCACAGTTATGTCTATCAGCCGTTTGACAGTGTGCCGGGCATGACGCTTGGCGGTCATGGATCGTTGTTCAACCGTTCAAATCCTTTCTGGAATTATGCCCGCGGGTGGCTTGATTATCAATCGCGCACACAGTATCTTTTGCAAAAAGGCGAAATCGCATCCGATATCCTCTTTTTTATTGGCGACCAACTGCCTCAATTCTTTGCAAACAAAACTATTGACAATATGCCTTCCGGTATAAATGCCATTCCCTGTAATGCAGATATATTGAGCGGCCTGTCAGTCACTTCCGAAGGGCGGTTGAAATATCCCGGCAAACAGGAATATGCAATCCTTGTTTTGCCTGATAAGCCGTTGTTCTCGTATGCTACCCTCTTGCAGATAGAACGGCTGTTTAAAGCAGGTGCGACTATTTATGGTTCCAAACCCGAAAGAATGATTTCATTGGCGGACATGAAACTGAATAAAGATAAATATGAACATCTGATCAATGAGTTATGGAGCGGGTATGAGAGTTCAGGAGTTACACGCAACCAGCATGACAAAGGGCAGATAATATGGGAAGAACCCTTTGACAGCCTGCTTGCAGAAAAGAAAATCGTTCCGGTGTTCAATGCCGACACATCCGGCCTTATGTACATTCATAAAAGGACTGCCGACAAGGAATTGTTTTATGTGGTAAATCAGCGAAAAACGCCGCTTGAATGGAATTGTGTCTTTCACGTGAACGGCAAAGTTCCCGAAATATGGAATCCGCAGACTGGCGAAATCAGAAAAGATGTATTTTATGAAATCAACGATGAATTTGTACATATTCCCGTTAAATTTGGCGCTGCCGAGTCGCTGTTTTTTGTTTTCAGTGAAGGCAAATCGCCGGACAGGAATTTTCATAAAAAGCCTTTTGTGTCAGCTGTTATTCCGGATAAGGAATTGGAAATAAACGATTTTACGGGGAAAATCGTTTTCAAACCCTTGAATGTTCAGACCCCGACGGATTCTGTGGAAATTTCCGGTTTCGGATCATTTACAGAATTTGATTCGCCTGCCATCCGTTATTTTTCGGGTTATGCAACGTATCATATTAATTTTGAGGTGTCGGATACCGAATTTTTGCAATCGGCGCAGCCGATATATATCCATATCGGCAGGATAGATGCTGTTGGCGAAGCGACGTTGAACGGTGTTCGGTTGGGCAATGTCTGGATGCCGGATACTTATATTCCCGTTACAGGTTTATTGAAGGAAAAGAACTCTTTGGAGATTACGGTCGCTACGACTTGCCGTAACCGTATTATCGGTGACTTGAGGGAATATGGTCGCCTCCACTCTGTTTGGAGCTATATTTCCAATGATCGCCTGACTGCTGCGTCGCACCTTTGTCCGTCAGGTGTTATTGGCCCGATTCGGATTGTGAAATAAAATAAGATTTGAATAATTAATAATCAAAGTTTAATTAAATAATGAAGAAGATTCTTTTTATTTGGATGTGCCTGATTCCACTTCTGATGGCAGGACAAAATTTCAAGTCCGTTTATGACAGCGAAGATGTGACGGAATGTACATCCGTCACGGTCGGGAAGGATGCTTCGGCTGATGGTTCCGTTATGACTTCACATGCAGACGATAGTCGGCGTACGCGGACAAATATCACCGTCATACCAGCCCAGGATCATCCCAAAGGAGCGATGAAAACACTTTATCGCCGTGTTGTGGCGCCTGACGAAAAAGGTCGTATGCCGCATTACCGGATGGTTGAAACGGGTCAGATACCTGAGGTGGAGCATACTTTTCAGTATTTCAACACGGCTTATCCATGTATGAACGAGAAACAATTGGCTATTGGCGAATCTACTTTCGGTGGCAGGCCTGAGTGTCGTGCCGATACGGGATTGATTGATTGCGGCGCCCTTTGCATGTTGATGCTGGAACGTTGCTCGACTGCCCGTCAAGCCATCCGGACTGCCGGCGAACTTTTGGAGCGCTACGGATGGAACGACGGTGGCGAATGTCTGACGATTGCAGACAAAAATGAAGTATGGCATCTTGAAATCGTTGGTCCGGGGAAAAAGAAAACAGGCGCCGTCTGGGTTGCTCAACGAGTGCCGGATGGGCACGTGTCCGTCAATGCCAACGCCTCAAGAATTGAGGAGATTGATTTGAAAAACAAGGATTTTTTTATGGCTTCATCCAATATTTTTTCGGTTGCGGAGGCCAACGGATGGTACGATCCCAAAAAGGAAATCTTCCGTTTTGCATACGTTTACGCTCCCTCAACACGCACGTCGTTGCTGTGTCGCCGCCGCGAGTGGCGAGTATTCAATTTGCTTGCGCCTTCGCTTGGCCTGAATCCTAACAGTGAACATTATCCGTTTTCGGTTAAACCTGATTCATTAATTAAGAAAGAAGATATGGTGCGGGTATTCAAGGACTATTATGCAGGAACGGAATTTGATTTGCGAAACACGCTGACTGTAGCGAATGACAGCGGTCGGATCGTTGTTTCGCCGTTGGCCAGCCCGTTTATGAAGCCTGATGAACTGAAATTGTACAAAATTCGCAACGAACGCGCGATCGCAGTGTATTATACAATCTATGCTACAATCCTGCAGTGCCGCTCATGGATGCCGGACGAAGCGGGTGGATTGTGCTGGTTTGCACTTGATAATGTCGCCTCGTCGGTCTATGTGCCTTTTTACGGAAGCGTCAGGGATTTGCCTGTGACTTATCGGACGGATGGACGCGAAACGGGCTTCAGTCGCGAGGCCGCCTGGTGGGCGTTCAACCGATTAGGAACGCTTGCGGCTAAACGATGGGGCGAGATGCACGTCGTTGTGGACAGTGTTTGGATGCCGATGCAGGCTGAACTGTTTGGAAAACAGAAAGAAATAGAAGATGAAGCGCTCACGCTGCTGAAACAAAACAAGCGTGCCGAAGCGATAGATTTTTTGACAAAATATAGCAATGACTGTGGGAACCGTGCGGTTGAAATAGCGTGGAAAACAGGCGATTATATCTGGACTACTTTTGATGGGCTGTGGTAGTTTTTTGACTGAACAGATGATGAAAGATGAATGGATTTTTTGAAACGGCAAAAGGTTCGTGAAAAAAAGATTCAGACTTATAACCGTAAAAACGCTTGGCGTTTCTGTAAAAAACAATTACCTTTGCCGACTATAATTTCAAGAAATCAAACAGGACAAAAATATATGTATCGAACAAATACTTGTGGCGAATTACGCCTTGCTCATGAAGGTCAGACTGTTACATTGGCTGGCTGGGTGCAGCGCATCCGTAAAATGGGCGGTATGACTTTTATTGACCTTCGTGATCGCTATGGCATCACGCAGTTGGTGTTTAACGAAGCGTTGGACGCATCTTTGTGCGAGCAGGCTAACAAAACAGGCCGTGAATATGTTGTTCAGGCAAAGGGCGTGGTAAGTGAGCGCACGAATAAAAATGCAAACCTGCCGACAGGCGATATTGAAATTATCGTGTCGGAACTGCATATACTGAACGAATCAGCTACGCCGCCGTTTACGATTGAGGATGAGACAGATGGCGGCGATGACCTGCGGATGAAATATCGCTACCTTGATTTGCGACGCAATGTGGTGCGTGCCAATCTGGAAATGCGTCATCGGATGGCATTTGAAGTGCGTCATTACTTGAGCGAACAGGGTTTTTTAGAGGTGGAAACGCCGGTGCTTGTCAATTCTACGCCTGAAGGTGCACGTGATTTTGTTGTGCCGTCGCGTATGAATCCGGGTATGTTTTACGCTTTACCCCAATCGCCTCAAACCTTAAAGCAATTGCTGATGGTGTCGGGTTTTGATCGTTATTTTCAGATTGTCAAATGTTTTCGAGATGAAGATCTTCGCGCCGACCGCCAGCCGGAATTTACGCAGATTGACTGCGAGATGAGTTTTGTGGAACAGGAAGATGTGCTTGCACTTTTTGAAGGCATGACAAAACACTTGTTCCGGACGATCCGGAATGTTGAACTGAATGAAGCGTTTCCGCGGATTACATGGCATGATGCGATGAAATACTATGGTTCGGATAAGCCCGATATGCGGTTTGAAATGAAATTTGTTGAACTGGCGGATGTATTGAAAGGGCATGGATTTGCAGTTTTCGACAGCGCTGCCTATATCGGCGGGATTTGTGCGGAAGGGGCGGCCGCGTTTACCCGCAAGCAATTGGACGAACTGACAGAATTTGTGCGTCGTCCTCAAATCGGTGCGAAAGGGATGGTTTATGCTCGCATTGAGCCGGACGGCAATGTGAAGTCAAGCGTAGATAAGTTCTATTCGCAAGATGTATTGCAGGCTTTAAAAAATGTCATGCAGGCTAAACCGGGCGATTTGATCCTGATTCTTTCCGGCGATGATGCCAATAAAACCCGTAAACAACTAAGTGAGTTGCGTTTAGAAATGGGCAACCGGTTGAATTTACGCGACAGGAATCAGTTTGCCTGTCTGTGGGTAGTAGATTTCCCATTACTCGAATGGGATGAGGAAACGCAACGATATTATGCTATGCATCATCCTTTTACATCACCGAAGCCGGAAGATATTCCATTGCTTGACACTTGTCCGGGATCAGTCCGTGCCAATGCTTATGATATGGTAATCAATGGAGTAGAAGTGGGTGGCGGCTCTATCCGTATCCATGACAGCCGTTTGCAGGATAAGATGTTTTGTCTGTTAGGTTTCACGGAGGAACGGGCGCAGGAACAATTCGGATTCCTGATGAACGCATTCCGCTACGGAGCGCCGCCGCATGGCGGTATTGCCTATGGATTGGATCGCTGGGTATCCTTATTTACGGGATTAGATTCCATTCGCGATTGTATTGCGTTTCCCAAAAACAATTCCGGTCGCGATGTGATGCTTGATGCACCTTCTGTGCTCGACGACGAACAATTGAAGGAATTATGCCTCCGAGTTGAAAATGAATAAAAAACAATATATTTAAATATAATGTTGCGTATCAAGGATATTTTGAAAGAGATTGAGCGATTTGCACCTGTTCCTTTGCAGGAGAGTTATGATAATGCGGGCGTGCAGGCAGGGAATGTTCAGCAGGAGGCGAGTGGTGCGCTGGTGTGCTTGGATGTGACAGAAAAAGTTGTGGATGAGGCGATTGATCTCGGATATAACCTGATTGTTTCCCATCATCCGTTGCTATTCAAGCCCATACGATCGCTGACGGGAGCGAATTATATTGAACGATGCCTGATAAACGCTTGTCGGCAGGACATCGTGATTTATGCAGCTCATACCAATCTGGACAATGCGTATGGGGGCGTTAATTATAAATTGGCATCGTTGCTGGGGCTTCAGAATGTACGCATCCTCAGTCCAAAGAAGGAAAGCCTTGTCAAATTGGTAACATTTGTTCCCGAATCGTACGCTGATGCTGTGCGTGCAGCGTTGTTCAACGTGGGCGCGGGTAATATTGGGAATTATGATTCATGCAGTTTTAATGCGTCTGGCACGGGCACTTTCCGTGCGTCGGAAGGTTGTCGTCCATTCACCGGTGCGATCGGCGAACTGCATCATGAACAGGAAATTCGTATTGAAACGATCCTCCCGTCCTATCTTCAGCCGGCGGTGCGGCGGGCGTTGCTCTCCGTGCATCCTTATGAAGAACCGGCGTATGATTTTTATCCGTTGCAAAACACATGGAAACAGGCCGGTTCGGGTGTTGTAGGTGAATTGCCGGAAGAAGAAGACGAATTGAATATTCTCCAGCAAATCAAAGAAACATTGAATGTTGAATGTATAAAACATTCGTCCCTGACAGGACGCGCTATTCGTGAAGTGGCCATTTGCGGGGGGAGCGGAGCGTTTCTTATCCCGGAAGCCATTGCTTATGGGGCGGATATTTTTATCACCGGCGAAGCAAAATATAACGATTTCCTTGATGTAGAGGATAAAATTCTGCTGGCCGTAACAGGTCATTATGAAAGTGAGTTATGCACAAAAGATATTTTGTATGACATTATATCAAAAAAATTTCCTACCTTTGCGGCGCAAATTTCAAAAACGAGTTCAAATCCGGTTAAATACATATAGAGACATGAGTAAGAAGAAAGAAGTTACGGAAAATAAGGAATATACCGTTGAAGAGCGGTTGCGTTCACTGTATCAACTCCAGACGATTGTGACGGAAATTGATAAGATTAAAACCCTGCGCGGTGAATTACCGTTGGAGGTGCAAGACCTGGAAGATGAAATCGCCGGTCTGGAAACGCGCGTCCAGAACTATCAGCATGAAATCGAGGAGTACAAAAATGCGGTTGTCGCCCAGAAGAATAAAGCTGCCGAGTCATCCAAATTGATAGAACGCTATAAGACGCAATTGGATAACGTGCGCAATAACAGAGAGTTCGATAATCTATCCAAGGAAATTGAATTTCAGGGTTTGGAAGTGGAGTTTGCGGAAAAGAAAATCCGTGAATTTAATGCCGCCATCGAGTTGAAAAAAGAAGAAATTAAAAACAGTAAAGAAATCTTAGATGGTCGCAAAATAGATTTGTCGGTAAAAAAAGACGAATTGGACGAGATTATTTCCGAAACCCGTCATGAAGAAGACAAGTTGCGGGAAAAAGCCAAAAAGTTGGAAGATACAATAGAACCTCGTTTGCTGATGGCTTTCAAGCGCATTCGCAAAGGCGCCCATAATGGACTAGCCGTGGTTGACATTCAGCGTGATGCTTGTGGCGGTTGCTTCAATAAGATCCCGCCACAGAAACAGATGGATATCAAATTGCGAAAGAAAATTATCGTTTGCGAATATTGCGGTCGAATCATGCTCGACCCTGATATGACTCAGAAATAAGAAACCGTATCCAGCGCATCTACGTTACCGGACGTTCTCTATAAGCGCTGAATATGTTTATATTCATTTTATTATGCTCTGTACTATTCGCGCCTATATTGAGAAAAACCGGCTGATTCAACCGGATGACAAGATAATTGTCGGCCTCAGTGGAGGTGCGGATTCGGTGGCTTTACTTCATCTTTTGGTGCGGTTGGGTTATTCGTGTATTGCCGCACACTGCAACTTTCACTTACGTGGCGAAGAATCGGATGGCGATGAAGTTTTTGCCGGTGAAGTTGCTGATTCTTTGAATGTTCCATTTTATCGCACGGATTTTGATACGGCCGGATATGCTGTGCGGCAACATATTTCCGTTGAAATGGCGGCTCGTGAACTGCGTTATCGGTGGTTTGAAGAATTGCGGATTGCCGAAAATATGCAGGCGATCGCCGTTGCCCATCATCGCGACGACAGTGTGGAAACGTGGTTGCTGAATGCAATGCGCGGGACAGGTATTCGGGGATTGTGCGGCATCCGTCCTCGAAATGGATATGTGGTGCGTCCCTTGCTGATTGTCAGCCGAAAAAATATTCTTGACTGGTTGTCGCAGGAAGGGTTGTCATACCGGACGGATACGACCAACCTCTCCGACGAATATGTGCGTAATTTTATCCGCTTGCACATCTTGCCGCTGATGGAACAGGTAAATCCTTCTGTTAAAGAGGCTATTACGCGAACAGCAAGTCATTTGGCCGATGTGGAAAAAATCTACGACGAATGGTTGGAAGAAGAATGGATGAAGGTGATGAACGGACGGTTGCGTATATCTATCGCTCAATTAATGCAATCGTCTGCACCGCGAACTTTGTTGTATGAAACGATCCGTCCCTACGGTTTTACGCGGATACAGACCGAAGCGGTATTTGAGGCATTGCAGGGTATTTCCGGCAAAGTATTTGATGCTCAGGCCGCACCGTACAGGATCATTAAAGATCGTGAGTTCCTGTTGATAACGGAGAAGACAGGCAGAGATGATACTGTCTGCTACGTGGACGAAAATGCACAGTTGACGGCGCCTGTTGCATTGAGCGTATATAAAAAGAAGGTGGACGAAGCGTTTTCTATTGAAAAAGACCCTTCTGTAGCTACGTTTGATTATGATAAACTGTCCTTCCCACTGACTTTGCGCACATGGCGAGAGGGGGACTGGTTCATCCCCTTCGGAACGAAAGGCCGTAAAAAACTGAGCGATTATTATACCGACCACAAATTCAGCCTTATACGTAAAAACCAGACTTGGCTGTTGTGCAATGGCACAGACGTTATTTGGATAGTGGGGGAGAGGTCGGATGAACGGTACCGCGTCAGTTCTTCAACAAAAGAAGTGCTGGTCGTAAAATTTTTTGGCTAAAAAATTTGTTGTATAAATAAATTCGTTTTATCTTTGCAACGTCTTTGAGCCTCAAAGACGAAACGGATTTATTCGATAGAAATAGAAAAAACAATCCTATTCATTAAATAAATTGATTTATTAACAAAGCAAATGCGTTGTATGTGACATATACATACACAAGTTAACATCCGCGCATTTGTATCTTTATTATAATATGCAGAAATATAACATTATTGAATTAAACGGAAAACAACTTCCGGAATTACAGACAATTGCGGAAGAATTGGGTATTAAAAAGGTTAAATCGCTGGAAAAACAGGATTTGGTTTACAAAATTCTTGACGAACAGGCTATTTCCTTGGCTGGTATCCAGATAGAAAAGGAGAAGGAGAAAGAAAAAGAAAAGGGGAAGAAGGCTCATAAAGGGAAACGAAACCCGAAGCCCCAGAAAGCTTCTGAAGGAGCAACTGTAAAATCAGATAATCAGACAAATAACACTGTGACGGTGAAAGAAAATACTGAAGCATCGGATAAGTCGGCACGCCGTCCGGGACGTCCGCCGAAAACTCAAGAACAGTCAAAGGCAGACGAACAGAAACGGCCAGCGGCTGAAACAGATAAGCCGGCGCGCCGTCCGGGACGTCCGCCGAAAACTGTGAAGACTAAAAAATCGGATACTGTTGCCGTGTCGTCTGCAGAAACGGAAAAACCGAAAGCGTCTGAACAAACTATTGAGCCTGTAATACAAGCTACTGCACCGGTTTCGACACCTCCATCCACTCCGACTCCTGAGCCGAAATCCGAATCAGTGTCCGAACCTGCACTTGTACAAGTGCATCAGGCGGTTACCGATATATTAGTTATGCCTAAAGACGTTCCGGCGCCTGCGCCGGATGAGACGCAACAAATGTCACAAAATGCTTCCGGCAGACTTATATTTAAACATGCAAACGATACAAACAGTGTCTTAGCTCAAGTAATGCCCGTGCAACCGACTCCGGCGCCGAAACCGGAAAAAACGGCAGAAGAACAACCACGCAGTACTCAGCAGCAAGCTTCTCATCGCCAGCAGAATACGCATGGCAAACAGGGCGGTTATAACCAACAGCGGAATGCACAGGAAAAAGCGTACGATTTTGATGGTATCCTGGTAGGAAGCGGGGTGCTCGAAATTATTCAGGAAGGATATGGATTCCTTCGTTCTTCCGACTATAATTACCTGACGTCGCCGGATGACATTTATGTATCCCAGTCGCAAATCAAATTGTTTGGGTTGAAAACAGGCGACGTGGTAGAAGGATATATCCGTCCGCCAAAAGAAGGCGAGAAATATTTTCCATTGGTTAAAGTGGAACATATCAATGGCAAATTGCCTGAAGAAGTGCGCGACCGTGTGCCTTTTGACCACCTGACGCCACTTTTTCCGGAAGAAAAATTCATGCTGACCGAACGTCATTCGCCTAAAGTATTTGACCAGATTTCTGTGCGTGTGGTAGATTTGTTTTCGCCTATCGGAAAAGGACAGCGCGGTTTGATTGTAGCGCAGCCCAAAACAGGTAAAACAATGTTACTTAAAGATATAGCAAATGCCATTGCGGCCAATCATCCGGAAGTCTATATGATTGTCCTGCTGATTGATGAGCGTCCTGAAGAAGTAACCGACATGGCGCGGAGCGTAGATGCGGAAGTGATTGCATCCACTTTTGACGAGCCGGCAGAGCGGCATGTGAAGATTGCCGACATTGTGCTGAACAAAGCAAAACGCATGGTAGAATGTGGACATGATGTCGTTATCCTCCTTGATTCCATCACGCGGCTTGCACGGGCGTACAATACGGTGCAACCGGCCTCCGGTAAAGTGCTTTCCGGTGGTGTGGACGCCAATGCACTGCAAAAACCGAAACGTTTCTTCGGCGCAGCGCGCAACATCGAAAACGGCGGTAGCCTGACCATCCTCGCTACAGCTTTGACGGAAACCGGATCGAAGATGGATGACGTTATTTTTGAGGAATTTAAAGGTACGGGCAACATGGAATTGCAGTTGGATCGTAAGCTGTCCAACAAACGTATCTATCCTGCTGTGGATATTGTTGCTTCCAGCACACGACGCGACGATTTGTTGCTGGACGATCTGACTGTCAACAGGATGTGGATTTTGCGCAAGTACCTGTCGGATATGAATTCGCTTGAAGCAATGGAATTTGTCAAGAAACAGATGGAAAATACGATTGATAATCTCGAACTCTTGGCTTCGATGAACGGATAGCAGAAACGAATTTCTGTAGTACTGTTGAAAATTGCGAAAGCCTGTTGTCCGAAGCAATTTACTGAATGACTGAATAATTGAGTCTCAATTATTCAGTCATTCAGTTATATATATATAATCAATTTTTTGTAGTCAATTCGATCGTTTCATTGATGCCGGTCTTGAATGTCAGCAACTCGCCACTCAAGGTTTCGGCAGGTTTGCCGTTACGAATGAGGGTTACTGCTTGCAAAGCTCCGAAGGGATTTATCAATTTACACTCCGAACCTTTTTCGCTCACGATACGAATGTTTGTTATGTTTCTATTTGATAATGATGCACTTACAAGAAAGGCGCCTGCTGCCCGTAGCGTTGTAAATGCAGCATCCTGTTTCATGTCCCAATTGGGAAACAGTCGGATGCGCCCGTCGTAACTCTGCATCATACATTCGTTGATAACAAGCGGTAGCGCGAAATTCTCAAACCACATTCCCATGCCGCCCATCCAGTTGAACGAAGTATTGTCATCATAACGACCACCGCCTTGCATACAGAAATCGGCTGCAGTTTTGTTTGGCAGCAGACAATAATTGATTTGGCGTTTAAACTTTTCGACGTCGAGCGCACCCAGCCGAACGGCTATCATATTGAGCGACACGAGGTCGTTGCCGCCTTCGTTGCGATGTGCAGCAAGCGTGTTGAGTAATTTCTGCTTCACATCGGCAGGCGCGTCAATGCCGTATTCCTCACCCGGAAAAACATGTAACAGGTTGGCAGGAAGGTTGTAAACCATCTTGTCTGTTTCGCCCGGCACGGAGGTGTAAATCTCACCGTACTGAGCCGACTGCGCCGTTGAATATTCGGGCATCTTTGATAAAATTTCTTTCACATCTTTCAAAAGCGCCTTTTCCTGCTTTTCAAGTTTTAATACAGAAACTGCTTCAATGAAAGCATTGAAAATAAACTTAGTAAGTGTCAGATCGCATTGCGTATCGTAGTTGTATTTGAAACCGGGCTGCAGACTGTAGAGTTCAGGCGGCACCGACGGGAAGATATGATAGCGGTCGTCGTTCCACTGTGAGCCGTGCGCATCAGGGCGTTTCATATAGTCCACGAGAAACAGTATGGCTTTCTTTATCGGATCGTAAGCGCGGTTTTTTAAAAATTCCGTATCCATAGAATAGATATAATGCCACCACAGCCCTTGCACTGTCCAGGGTGTCTCAAACACTTCCCAACCCCAGTCCGGAAGTGGATACGGGTGGTATGTCATATCCACCGGATAGGCTGAATGAGGGAAGAACGCGCCCCGCATACCGTAGTATTCTTTTGCCCATTTCTCGCTGACCGGAAGCAGGTGGTGTACCATGTCCACGTATGGCAGGTTCTTTTCCAAATGATTGGTTGAGAACGGTAACCAGAACGGCTGTTGGGTGTTATAATTCATGTGATAATCGCCATGCCATGCCGTACCTATATCCCCAAGACTCCAGTTAGCAAACAGCCCTGGGCACGTAACTCCCTCTTTTACGGAACAATTAAAGAAATACAAGTTCCAATACCATACAGCTTCGAGAAACTTATCCGCAAGTTTGACACTCGATTTACTCCAATAATCAGTCCAACTGCGTACCGATTTTTGCGAGGCGGCATCAAAGGCTGAAGGTGTAGGCGCCGGGATCAGTTCCGGCTTGGTTTTTACGTCTGCCGCAAGCCCTTCGGTGAGGGCTACGCATCCCAAGAAAGGTTTGGAATCCGGTACGATGTAACGTTCCATCTTACGCAAAGGCTCGTCCTGACCGCTGACTAAATGTCGGATGCCGTTTTCAAGTCCTGCGCTCAGTTTCGCTTCAAGGCTGAAAGCCCTGTCTTTGGGATGACCGTTCACTTTGTCATATTTATCAGGCGTCTGATATGGCATAATCTGTGTAAAGCCGAGCGATTGACCTTCTTTCACCGAATAAGCGGGAAAATCACGAGGTGTTTTCGTGTCGGGAATGACTCTGAGGCGATTGAAACAAGAAGGCGCAGGCTGTCCGTTAGCGTCAAGCAGTCTAAACCACAGCACGTCTGCTGTCATATCGGTAAATAGCTGCAAAGTATTCCTCTTGCCGTCAACCAACAGAAAGACTTCACAAATTCCGTTGAATATATCTATCTTATGTCCAAGCAGTTCTGCTTTCCCGCGATCGAAACCCAGCACAACAGTGCCGCAAGGGAATGGGCGTGGGTAGGGTTGAGCGTAATTTTCCCGCATCAGCAGAAAATAGTTATTAAACCATTCATCGTCTCGGATGCTTTTCAACTCCGGTGGTAAGGCTTTTACTCGTGCCATGATTTCAGCAAAAGTGCCGGTTTTCTCCTGATTATTTTCGGCAACTCTTATGTCCCAGACATTGTTGTGCCCGAAATGAAACTGGATGGCGTCGGGGCGCGTCGTTACTACTACGCCCATGCCACCATTGCCCAGCACTGCGCCTTCAAAGAAATCAACTGCAGGCTTGTTCAGTTCTATTGGATGTTGCCGTGCCTGTTCAAGAGGATTGATCTCAGGTTGCGCCGCAAGCGATGCAACGCATAATCCACTCGCTAAAATAGATAATAAAAATAACTTGTTCTTCATATTCTTTTTTTAATGTAAATTTTAATACGCTACAAATATACAAACTAATTGTTATAACAACAAATAATTTGCATATCGTGTTTTTTCTTCCTAACTTTGCGGCGCAAAAACGAATAATAACAAGGTTAAATACATATTAATCAAAAAAGAAAAATTATGGCAACAGTAATAATTATGCCAAAACAGGGGCAATCAGTTGAGAGTTGCATCCTGACCGAACTGAAAAAGAAAAAGGGCGACACCGTGGCGGTGGGCGACATTCTTTTTGCGTACGA
>JAISUI010000071.1 GCA_031272155.1 Tannerella sp.
AATGCAGGCGACGAGATACGGATTTACAATTCGTCGGGCACGCTGGTTCGCCAGCTCCGCGCCGCAGGCAGGACAACGACAATTGACGTTTCGTCGTTTGCCAACGGGATGTATCTCGTGAGAGTGAATAATTATGGAACTAAATTATTGAAAACAAAATAGATGTATCACCACATACTGTCCTCATCCCCTGCCCCTCCCAGCAGCAACGGAGCAAGCTCCGCCAAGTCGGGAGGGGAGATGTGGGGAGAAGCCCGTCTTGCGGGCAGGAGTGGACTTGAGCGTGCGGTTTTGATGCCTTTTTCTTCAGTATGCAAAAAAACTTTTTATCCTGCATATTTATTCAAAATATATCCGTACCTTTGCCGCCGTTTTTGAATGTTTATTCAGTGATATGAATACGAAAGAGCGACGATTAGAAGTCATAAAACAGATTGTGCAAACGGAAATTATTCGCAATCAGGAGGATTTACTCCGCTCACTGCTGGCCAAAGGATATGAGGCGACACAGGCTACGCTGTCGCGCGACATCCGGCAGTTGAAGATTGTCAAGACGCCGGATGCTGACAATCAGTATGTTTATACGCTGTCCGAAAATATCCGTCCCGAGACGGAACCGGATGAAGGCGAACGGATGAAAATCGAATTTTCAGGCAGTTTGGCTGTGGTGAAGACCCGTCCCGGATATGCGATGGGGATTGCGTCGGACATTGATCAGCACGCCCCACGCGAAATCCTGGGCACGATCGCCGGCGACGATACGATTCTCATTATCCCGCGCGAAGGATACGACCGTGGACAGATTGCCGGCGCTCTGGCTCAATTCATTGATTAACAGCAAAACAACAAACAGAGAAGAAAATGACCGTAAAGGAAAAAGAAGTAAAAGTTAAAGAACAGGATATAGAGGTGATGGTGGCCGATGAGAGCCACGAAATATACGTGGATACCATCCTCGCAACCATCGAAGACGCCGCCAAAGTGCGCGGGACAGGCATTGCCAAACGTACGCACGACTACGTGGCGCAGAAAATGAAAGAAGGCAAGGCGATTATTGCGCTGGCCGGCGACGAATTTGCCGGATTCACGTATATTGAATCGTGGGGAAACAAACAGTTTGTTGCCACTTCGGGATTGATCGTTGTGGAGAAATTTCGTGGCCACGGGCTGGCTAAACGCATCAAACATGCCGCTTTCCAACTGGCGCGGCTGCGGTGGCCGAAGGCTAAACTGTTCAGCCTCACCTCCGGTAGCGCCGTGATGAAACTGAATACGGAACTGGGTTATGTCCCGGTGACGTTTGCCGACCTGACGGACGATGAGGCTTTCTGGCGAGGTTGCAACGGGTGCATCAACCACGACGTACTTGTCCGTACGCAACGGAAATTCTGCATCTGTACGGCTATGTTGTTCGACCCGGAAGACCCGCGTTGCCTGCGTCTTGAGAAACTGACGTTCGGCAAAAAGGAAATCCCGAAAGAGAAAAAGAAATAATTAGAAATTGATCATATAGAAAAAAGATAGATAATAATGAAGAAAAAAGTAGTTTTAGCATTCAGCGGCGGGCTTGACACGTCGTTTTGCGCCATGTATCTCTCGCAGGAAAAAGGATACGAAGTTTATACCGCGCTTGCCAATACAGGCGGTTTCAACGCCGACGATTTGAAAAAAATCGAAGGACGCGCCTATAAATTGGGCGTAAAAAAACACGTCAATCTCGACATCACGCAGGAATATTACGAAAAAAGCATACGTTATATGATATTCGGAAACGTGCTGCGGAACGGGACTTATCCCATTTCCGTCAGTTCGGAACGGATTTTTCAGGCCATTGCCATCATCCGCTATGCCAAGGAAATCGGTGCGGACTATGTTGCCCACGGCTCAACCGGCGCGGGCAACGACCAGGTGCGTTTCGACCTCACGTTTGACGTTCTCGCACCCGAAATCGGCATCATCACGCCCACCCGCGATATGACGCTGACACGCGAATACGAGATAAATTATCTGAAAGAACACGGCTACGAGGCGGATTTTACCAAAATGGAATATTCCATCAACAAAGGGCTGTGGGGAACATCCATCGGCGGCAAGGAAACGCTACATTCCGAACAGACTTTGCCCGAAGAAGCCTACCCGTCGCAGTTGCAGGCGTCGGGCGAAGAAACGCTGAAAATCGGCTTTGAAAAAGGCGAAATTGCAAGCGTGAACGGCAAAAAGTTTTCCGATAAAGTCGCTGCCATTCAGGAAATTGAACGCATAGGCTCGCGCTACGCCATCGGGCGCGATATGCACATTGGCGATACGATTATCGGTATCAAAGGGCGCGTCGGCTTTGAGGCGGCCGCTCCGATTTTGATTATCAACGCCCATAAAATGCTGGAAAAACATACCCTGAGCAAGTGGCAGCAGTACTGGAAAGACCAGATCGGCACGTGGTATGGCATGTTCCTTCACGAGGCGCAATACCTCGAACCCGTGATGCGCGATATGGAAGCCTTCCTCGACAGTTCGCAAAACCGCGTGTCGGGCGAAGTGGAAATCCGCTTGCGTCCTTACGGTTACACGCTTGTTGGCGTGGACAGCCAATACGACTTGATGAAAACCGATTTTGGCGAGTACGGTGAAATCAACAAGGCCTGGACGCCCGACGACGCGAAAGGGTTTACAAAAGTTTTGGCGATTCCGACGAAGATTTTTTATTCGAAAGGGTAAATCATGAAGATAAAAACAGGAATAATAGGTGGCGCCGGCTATACGGCAGGCGAACTGCTGCGGATTTTGATTAATCACCCGCATGTAGAAATCGCTTTTGTGCAAAGTACAAGTAATGCGGGCAACCGTATTGCCGATGTGCACAGCGGACTTGCGGGCGAGACGGATTTGATTTTTACGGATTTATTGCCGGATTTGCGCGAAACAGAGGCTCTTTTTCTCTGTTCCGCCCACGGCGACAGTCGCAAATTTTTGGAATCCAACAATATCCCGTCCAATATTAAAATCATTGATCTTTCGACCGATTATCGCCACAAAGCGACTGCCGAAGGGTTTGTTTACGGGCTTCCCGAGTTGAATAAACCGCAGATTTTGCAAGCCTGCCGCGTTGCCAATCCGGGATGCTTCGCCACGGCCATTCAGTTGGCATTGCTGCCGCTTGCCGCCGCCGGAAAGATTACCGGCGAAGTGCATGTGCATGCCATAACGGGTTCGACCGGCGCAGGAGTAAAACCCTCTGTTACAACGCATTTTAGTTGGCGCGACAATAATCTTTCGGCTTACAAAGCCTTTGAACATCAGCATCTGAAGGAGATCCTCGAGTCGCTGACGCAGTTGCAGCCGTCGCTGACGGAAGCAGTGAATTTCATTCCCATCCGGGGTGATTTTCCGCGTGGTATTTTCGCCAGCGTTTATACCGAAAGCGATTTATCGGCAGAAGAAGCAAATGCCTTGTATAATGATTATTACAAGGATGCTGCCTTTACTTTTGTTAGCAGCGCCAATCCCGATTTGAAACAGGCAGTCAATACCAACAAATGCCTGCTTCACGTGGAGAAATATGGCAACAAACTGCTGATCATTTCCGTGCTCGACAATCTTTTGAAAGGTGCGTCAGGTCAGGCGGTTCAGAACTTCAACCTGATGTTCGGGCTGGACGAAAAGGCGGGATTGAGGCTGAAGGCGAGTGGATTTTAATGAGGATTTCATATCTAAACGGCGATACAACCGAATATCATCCACATCAGAAGCAAAACACTTGGGCGAAAGTGTAATAATTTAATAATTAATAAATTATAAACAGTAAAATAATGAAATTATTCGACGCATATCCCCTGTTTCCCATTGAGATTGTGAGGGGCAAAGGTTGCCGCGTTTGGGATGCGGACGGCAATGAATATCTGGATTTTTATGGCGGTCACGCGGTCATTTCTGTTGGCCACAGCCATCCGGATTACATCGGCGCTATCACGGCGCAGGTGAATAAGTTGGGATTCTATTCCAATTCGGTCATTAACAGCCTGCAACAGCAATTTGCCGATCGGCTGGGACACGCTTCCGGTTACGACGATTATGCGCTGTTCCTGATCAATACAGGCGCCGAGGCCAACGAGAACGCGCTGAAATTGGCATCGTTCCACAACGGAAAGCGGCGCGTCGTGTCGTTCAACAAGGCGTTTCACGGGCGGACTTCCGCTGCCGTGCGCGTGACGGACAATCCCAAAATCATTGCACCGCTAAACGAAAGTTTTCCGGTCACTTATCTTCCTTTGAATGAGCCTGAAGCGGTAGAGGCAGAACTGCGAAAAGGCGACGTTTCGTCCGTCATCATCGAAGGGATTCAGGGCGTGGGCGGCATTCGGGTGGCTACGGATGAGTTTCTCAGGAAATTACGCGCACTGTGCACGCAGTATGAAGTCGTGCTGATTCTTGACGAGATACAATGCGGCTACGGGCGTAGCGGGAAATTCTTCGCCCACCAGTACGCCGGCATCCGTCCCGACATCATCACTGCCGCCAAGGGGATCGCTAACGGTTTCCCGATGGGCGCCGTGCTGATCAGTCCGATGTTCCAGCCTGTTTACGGGATGCTGGGCACAACGTTTGGCGGCAATCACTTAGCCTGTGCCGCCGCCATTGCCGTGCTCGACATTATGGAACGCGAATGTCTGACAGACAACGCCGCGCGTATCGGCAATTTCCTCCTGTCCGAATTGCAACATTTTCCCGGCGTCAAGGAGGTGCGCGGACGCGGGCTGATGATCGGGATTGAGTTTGAGGAACCTGTCAAAGAAGTGCGCGGCCGGCTGCTTTTTGAGGAAAAAGTGTTTACCGGCGTAGCCGGGACAAACACCATCCGATTGCTCCCTCCGCTGTGCGTCACGCAGGAAGAAGCCGCAATGTTTTTAGAGCGGTTTCGGAAGGCGTTGAGATAAAAATATCGAACGATAGGGATAAAAAGTCGTTTTTTGTCAAAAATTTCATGGAAACAATGCAGGGATAAAAATAATCGCTAACTTCGCCACAAATTTAAAAAGATTATGGGTATGGGGAGTAGATTTATATTCGGGCGGTTTGCGGCATGTTTCGGTGTAATCGCGGCATTGTTATCAGTATCACGCACACGCAAGAAGCAAGTTACTCCTATACGCTTGTGAGAAAAAAATAGGCGTCTTTGAAAAAAATCATGTACATTTGCACCGTTAAAATAAAAACGATAAAGACATAATGAAAGAAATTGAACAATTGATTGAAATCTCCCGCAAATATGGTTGCGATAATCGCTATGTGATTGCAGGGGGAGGAAATACTTCGTATAAAAACGACGAAAAATTGTGGGTAAAAGCCAGTGGGAGTTCTCTGGCGACAATTACCGAAGACGGATTTGCGATTCTTGATCGCAAATTGTTAAATATCATCTCGGAAAAGACTTATAGTAACGACACTGTCCGTCGTGAGGAGGAAGTCAAAAATGACCTTGCCGCTGCATGTCTGACGAAAGACCGTCGGCCTTCGGTCGAAACTTCTATGCACAATGCGCTAAAAAGCCGATTTGTTATTCATCTGCATCCTACGGCTGTCAATGGTTTGATGTGCAGTCAAAACGCCGAAACAGAGACATCCCGTCTTTTCGGTGATGAGGCCATTTATATTCCTTATACAGATCCGGGTTATACGCTGTTTAAGGAAGTTGAAAACCGTATCAGAGCCTATCGGGATAAGTTCCGAAAAGAGCCGACAATCCTGTTGCTTCAAAATCATGGCATTTTTGTTGGCGCCGATACAACTGCCGAAGTAGAAGCGATTTACGGGAGAGTCATCGGAACTATTGAGCAGGCCACTGCCTCACCTCAAACAGAGGAGCATGTAGAAATTCCGGCTTATGTATCGGAAATCATTCCCGCTATCCGAATGATGCTCAGCGAAAAAGAACCAAAAACGCTGAAAATCCGCAATAATCGCAGGATTGAATCGTTTGCCGCTTCTGGAGAGGCGTTTTCTAAAATCAGTATTCCTTTTTCGCCCGATATCATTGTTTATTGTAAATCAAAGTATATCTACCTCGATTACAGCGATAAAGAAGAACTGCTTACAGCGGCTGAGAAAGCAATCAAATCTTATGTAGCCCAAAATGGATATACACCCAAAGTATTGTTAATTAAAGGAATAGGACTAATTGCGGCAGGCGATCATGCCGCCGGTTGCGACATCATCCTCGACGTTTACGAAGATATGATGAAAATCGCCGACATCGCTCAATCTTTTGGAGGAGAGCATCCGATGACACAGGCGCAGATTGATTTCATAGACAACTGGGAAGTAGAGAATTATCGCCGAAAAGTAAGTGCAGGCAACAGATCCGGTCGAGTAGAAAATAAAACAATTATCGTTACCGGCGCTGCTCAGGGTTTTGGCGAAGGTATTGCGCGCTGTTTGATAAAAGAGGGAGCCAATATTGTCGTGGCTGACCTGAACGAAACCGTTGGGCAGGCTACAGCTGCAAGCCTCAGTCAATCAGCCAAAAATAATCAGGCTATTTTTGTCGCGACAAATGTAGCCGACACCGCAAGTTTGCAGCATCTGATTCACGAAACGGTCTGTCATTTCGGCGGATTAGACGTGTTCGTCAGCAATGCCGGCGTCTTACGGGCTGGCGGACTGGAAGAAATGACGCCCGAAACATTTGAATTTGTAACAAAAATTAACTACAATGCTTATTTCTATTGCGCCCAGGCTGCTTCACGTATAATGAAACTGCAAAACAAATATGCCCCTGAAAATTATGGGGATATCATCCAGATTAATTCCAAATCAGGTTTGCGTGGTTCGAAGGCGAACTTCGCTTATGCAGGTGGGAAATTCGGCGGAGTAGGGCTTACGCAGTCCTTTGCCTTAGAATTGGCGCCTTTCAGAATTAAAGTAAATTCGATTTGTCCGGGTAATTTTTACGAAGGCCCGCTGTGGTCGAATCCTGAAAATGGCCTTTTCCTGCAATATCTGAAAGCAGATAAGGTTCCCGGCGCAAAGACGATTGAAGATGTCCGCAAATTCTATATGGATCAAGTTCCGATGCGAAAAGGCACTGGCCCGGAAGATGTTACGAAAGCTATCCTGTACCTGATTGAGCAAACTTGTGAAACCGGTCAGGCAGTGCCAGTGACAGGTGGCCAAGTGATGTTGAATTAGAAAAAATATGACTTCATAACATAAATAAGGGGCGAATGATTTCAATTCGTCCCTTATTATTTTGTTAGTTATCAGTTACTTTACGGATAGCCTCATCTCCTATTTTTATATATTCTTCTCTGTGGACGACATCCGCTTTTCCTTCTGCATTGACGTATCCAGGTTTGCCGCTACGGACAAGTTCCTGATGAGCAGCGACGATGCAAGCACCTTTATAGTTGATTTGTTTCAACCGCTCGGTGAGAGGCGCTCCGCCACGGGCAAAAAGTTCAACCGGTTCCATGGCGGGCGTGTTATGTTCCGAACCAAAAGTAACGACAAAACCGTTATCAAAGAGGTATCCGGCATAACGCTCCAAGACCTCGATGCTGTTGCGTGTGGTAATAAATTCAGTCGAAAAAATGCCGCGTTGGCGCAATATTTCAGCGGTTTTAGCAACATCCTGCTCAAAACCCGTAAAGCCACCTTTGGCATCGTCAGCAAGGAAAGGATAGGTGGGAATGCCACCTGCTGCGAGGATGATTTGACGAACTTTTTCCAGTGGCAGAAAGGCCTTAGGGTCTTCGGGTACAAATGCCGCACCGCCTGCCTTGAGCAGATTTCCACGGATTTCGTTCTCCACAGCTGCGTGATTTTGAACGTCTGCTTTCATCGGTTTGTGACCGAAAATATCTTCAAAAAATGTTTTTATGGAAACTTCATCGTTCCTGTAAAGATTGTAAACAAACAGCCGCAGGGCTTTTGCGAGATGACGTTCCCGCACAGAACCTTTCGTTAAATCTTGCTTAATCTTATTAAAATCAAGCACAAAAGATGCTTCACAGGATTTGAGCGCTTCATTCAGTTTAATGCACATTTCATGTACTTGTGCATTGGATTCGTTGCGCACATTCGCCAATTCCGAAGCAAACGGCTCCGGCAGATTGGGCGGACATTTCAACCCTTTGCCGCTGATATAGGTGCGCCCCGGATTGTTCGGGTCGTTCACGCGGATTCCGGCAGACTGGTCATCTTCCTGCAAACTGATAAATTCGATATTAAACAGCGGGTAGAGTTTGCGTTTCAACGCTTCGTCATTCCATTCTACGTAGCCATCCATTGAATAGAAATCGTTGATACCAACCACTTTGACATTCTCATTCACCGCCTTGTCAAGTGCATCTGTCAATTTATCAAAAGCGCTAAAAGAATAGGGCGTATGAAGATGAGCATTTACATTCAAGTATTTCATATAATAATATTGTATTTTTTCTGCAAAGGTAGTAATTTTTCTTCGCATAAAACAAACTCCATGTATAATACGGACAAAAATAACATAATATTCCTCGCGGAAAATGATGTCATTTTGAATAAAAAGACTTAACTTTGCAGCCGAAAATTAGAAAATAAATTTATTAACATATATCATAATTATATATTATGCCTAAAGTACAGTATATCAATCCAAAAGACGTCAGAAAGGCAGGCGAGGTGAAGTTCTCGCCCATCCCCGTCAACAAGTACAAAAAAACGGTGAAAGAGGAACTTGCCTCTAAAAATTTCACCAAAGAAGAGTTAGTGCAGATTTACCGCGATATGACCGTTATCCGCGA
>JAISUI010000112.1 GCA_031272155.1 Tannerella sp.
CCACGCGAGTACAAACATGTACAATATTACAATGATTCCTATACTTAATGTGTTCATAGTCTATTCCTCATCTTTATTCCAACGTGAGATACCGTACCACAGCGCAAATGCGAGGCACAAAAAAATTAACAGATATGCAGTACATATCAAGGGGTCTGAAATTCCAAACATTGCTCTTACTGTTTATAATTAAAGGTTCATTAAATCCGATTCGCAGAGGTAGTCAAGATTGTTGTTACGTATCACGTCGAGCGCCGCCTCACGATTGTTCGTTCGCAATACAAGGATGGATTTCCCCTGTATGGAAAACCCGTACATATATTCGATGCTCAGCCCGCTCTTGGTGAAGCATTGCAGCGTGTTGGCCAGGCTGCCCGCCGACGAGCCTGTGGCGATCGCCAGCACCGTAGTCAGGTTGGCGCTCACATTATTCGTTTTCAGGATATGGTACGCCCGCTGCGTGTCAGTCACTATCAGCCGCAGAATGCCATATTCCGACGTATCGGCCACCGTCGCCGCAATGATATGGATATTTTCCTCGGCCAGAAGGGCAAGGATCTCACATAATTTGCCGTACTTGTTCTCTATAAAAACCGAAATCTGATGGATAGTCATAATGATTCTATATTAATCGTTACAAACTCTTGAATGAAAATTTTCGGCAAAGATAGCAATAATAATAGTATTATCCATAGAAAAGCATTAAAAATTTTAGCACGGGGAGGTTTGTGACCGCATCGTACCGCGGTTATAACTCCTATAGGTGTCGGGCGGAATCTCAACGTCAGGTTCAACCAGTGGCTCCTGCCTGTTGCAGAGGAAGCTAAGGAAGTGAATCTTCAGCCCGCGTTCGAGCCACTGCTTCTCATAGTTGGTCTTGATATATAGCTCTTCAAGTGGAATATCCTGTGCATACAGGTCTTCTATGCACATCAGGATGGGGAGCTTGTTAGCCCGCAGCATCGCGCAGGTGTAGAGCAACAGAAAATCGCTGTCGGTCTTAAGGGAGATAGCCCCGTCATTAATCAAGATTTTCCGGTACAGGTTGATAAATCGCGTGCCGGTAAGTCGTTTGTTGCATTTCTTCATTTGAGGGTCAGGAAAGGTGATCCATATCTCCGCCACTTCGCCGGGCATAAAAAAATGATCCAGCAGTTCAATATTCGTCCGCAGGAAGTTCACGTTAATCATATCCTCTTCGAGCGCCTCCTTAGCCCCGCTCCACATACGGGCGCCCTTAATATCTACGCCGATAAAGTTCTTGTCCGGATAACGCCGCCCCATCTCGACCGTATATTCACCACGGCCGCACCCAAGTTCCAGCACAATAGGATTGTCGTTGCAGAATACTTCCTCGTGCCACTCGCCTTTCCACGGAAAGCCTCCTTCCTCATGCAGAACGTTATAGGGATATTCGTAAACGTTACCGAAACACCTCATTTCGTCGAATTTCTTTAATTTGTTTTTGCTCATAGTGCGCAAAGGTAAGGAAAATATCCGGATTCGGCGCTCGCCGGTGTGCAAAAAGCGCTATTTCCGCTCCAGGTCGAGCAAAAACCGTTTAGCCTCCAGCCCGCCGCCATAGCCAGTAAGCGAACCGTCGCTGCCAACGACGCGATGGCATGGCACGAGGATTGAAATCGCATTGACGCCATTGGCGGCTGCCACGGCGCGGACGGCCGTTGGAGAGCCAACCATACGGGCAAATTCGCCGTAGGAAACGGTTGTGCCCCATTGTATTTCCATCAATTTATGCCATACGCGCCGCTGAAACTCCGTACCCGCAAAGAGCAGCGGAACATCAAACTCGATGCGCTTCCCTGCAAAATATTCATCTAACTGCCTGACGGTTTCTTGAATAATATCCGACGATGTATCCACATATCGCGCCTCCAGCGACGTCTTCAGACGGCGATCTATCACGTCCCGTCGCTTGCTGTGCGTCCAGTTGCACAGGCATAGCTTGTCGCCGTATGAGCCAATTATCAATTCACCGCATGGCGAATCATAAAGATTCGTGCAAATTTCATGCACTGATTTCTCTTGTATATTCATAATTTTAAACTGTTTCAAAACGCAAAGATAAGCAATCATTACGACGCATCAAATATAATGCGTACATATTAATATTGATAAAGTTTCTTGCTGATATTGACAGGTATTATAACTGATATAAATAAGCAGGTTTATTTATATATACAAGGCGCTTTATTATATAATATAAGTCTATTTATATTAATAAATAAGACGATTTAAATTGATTTATAAGACGTTATTCCTGCGGAGTAATCCGCTTGTGACCGGCGCTTCTGGTTCGCAATGAGGTGGGAGAATACGCTCGGCGAGCACGGGCCGTGGACGGAAATTGGGATGGCGATTGTTCCTTGATGGGGTGGGGGAGGGGCGCCCTCTCCCCTAACAGCGTTCCCCGTCCTGATGCAGTGAAATGCGTTCTACATAGACCTGCGCGTTCTCGCAGCGGGTGATCCGTACATGCGTGCCCTGTTCCATAAATCCGGACTCGGATATGCTGTCGTACAGCGTGCCATCCACCGCCACCTTACCCGAAGGGCGCAATACGGTGACAGCCACTCCTTCGCGGCCTTCCAGTCCCCTGTGGACGGGCGATGAAACGGCGTCTTCCAGATCGGCCGTCAGCGCCACGCGTCGAAACATGCCGGGCGAACCGATGCGGCTGGAGAGCCAGACTACAGCAAGCGAACCGGCTATGATACCCGAAAAGACCGTCAGGAAGGCGCGCCCTGTGTCGTCGCTGCTGACGCCCTCGAAGCGGAAGTTCACATTGTCCAGCAGACTGAGTACGAACCCTACTATGACAAACGCAATGCCGCTGATGCCAACAAAGCCGAATCCGGGCGTGACGAATATCTCGATCGCAATCAATATCAACCCGGCGATGAAGAGGAGGATTTCCCAGTTCTGTGCAAGCCCTTCGATATAGAGGGGCGAAAAGTAGAGTATGGCGGCGATGACGGCGGCGATGAGCGGGAAGCCTACGCCCGGCGTCTGGAGTTCAAAGTAGATGCCGCCGATGATGATAAGTATCAGGATGGATTGTAGGAAGGGGTTCATCAGGAAGCCCTTCATGTCGTCCATAAACGAGGGCTGGAAGCTCACAAGGCGGTAGTCCCGGTAGCCTAGGTGGTCGGTAATGATTTCGTCGGCCGACTCGGCTATCCCGTCGCAGTAGCCCCATCGCATGGCTTCGTCGGCAGTAAGGGTAAGTGTTTTGCCCGAATCCACGAGGTTGGGTATGACGATGCGGTCGTCCACCATGGCCTCTGCTATTTGCGGGTCGCGCTTCCACCGGAAGGTCGTGTCTCCGTTTACGATCATCGTATCCTTGCCGTGGGCTTCGGCTGTAGCCCGCATCATGGCGCGCATGTAGGACTGGTATTTGTCGGGCAGGGCATTGCCCGTTTCTTCTACTACGGTTGCCGCGCCTATACTCGCGCCCTTGCGCATATAGATCTGTCGGCATGCCAGGGAAATTAGTGCGCCGGCCGAAGCTGCATTGTTGTCAATAAATACATATACTGGTATAGGGCTGTAGAGAATAGCCGTGCGCATGGAGTCGGCGGCGTCCAGCAGGCCTCCGTAGGTATTTAGATGGAGCAACACCGCATCGGCGCCGAGCGACTGCGCTTCGTCAAGCCCGTGGCAGAGGTATAGCTGGCTTGTCCGGTTGATTTCTTTGCGGATCTGAATCCGATAGACCAGCGCCCGGCTGTTGTCGGCCGGTTGCGCCTGGCTGGCCGGCGTCCCGGCCAGTAAAATCACGCTCCATAGAGCGATCCATGTAATCTTGTACGTTCGTTTCATAGAAATTAATAATTATATGATATTTATCCGTTATCTCCACACAATAAAACAAACGGTTTAAACTTGGTTAAACGTTTGGCCTGTCTCACAGATATTTGTATATTCGCACATAGATAAGATATTGATCTTTTTATGAACCTGAATATAATAGCTTATGAAAACGTCGCAATTTCAGAAAAAATTATTGAATATGCAAGAAAATCTGATGAATTTTGCATTGGCGCTAACCTCAAACTATGAAGATGCACAGGATTTGGTACAGGATACTTTCCTCAAAGTGCTGGTGAACAGTGACAAGTTTACGAACGATCATAATTTCAAGGGGTGGGTGCTGACGGTGATGCGCAATATTTTTATTAATCGCTATCGCCAGCTCGTGCGCATACAGAAGATAATAGATAGCGCTACGGATATTCACAACCTGGAATCGGTTGCCGATTCGGGTTTTGACAGGCCTGATTCGGCCTGTCATATTCATGACATCCTGCGAGCCATTAACGGCCTGAATAAAACGCTCCGGCATCCTTTCGTCCTTTACCTGAAAGGATACCGGTATGACGAAATAGCCAGGAAACTGCGCCTGCCTGTGAGCACGGTCAAGAGTCGTATCTTTTCCGCCCGGAAGATATTAAAGACGCAACTGAAAGACTATGTCGGATCATAGGATGGAAACAGATTTTGAACACAGGTTCAAATCAATATTTCCGTTCCAGTATCTCTGCATAGATAATGGCTTTGCGCAGCGTATCCGTATCCGTCAGCGACAGTCCGTCGGCATACGTTGCTTCTTTCAGGTCTGTCAGTTCCATCGTTTCCGATTGTCCAGAAGCCAGGATACGAACGCCTTCGTCCGTCCCAAACGACGGGTACGTTTTTTCTTTCCGCGCACGTCCGGGCGCAGGCGGCGGTGCAGTAACAGCGCGTTTACGCCTGTCCATCATGGGGGCAGGTGGTGGCGGCGGCGCCTGCATCTGGGGAACAGGCGGCGGCAGCGTCATTTCTTCGGCTTCACGGCGCTTTTTCCTGTCCGCATTTTTCAATAAACTGACGATGGTTATCGCCAAAAAGATAAGATAATATACCCAATCTCCGTATTTGTCCATAACTTTTGATTAATTTTGCACCCCAAAAGTAAACATTCTATTCCGGATAGACAAACTGTCCGGCAAAAAAAGATATGGAAAAATTTAAAGAGACAGATAACCAGTCACGTAAACTGTATATCGAAACCTATGGTTGCCAAATGAACGTGGCTGACAGTGAAGTGGTCGCTTCGGTGATGCAGATGGCCGGTTATACCGTGACGGAGTGCGTGGAGGAGGCGGACGCCATTTTTGTGAACACCTGTTCTGTGCGCGACAACGCCGAGCAGCGCGTCCTCGGACGGTTGCAATATTTTCAATCGTTCCGCCGCAAAAATCACTCATTGATAATAGGAGTGCTGGGCTGCATGGCTGAGCGCGTAAAAGAGGAACTGATACGGGAGCACGGGGTGGATCTGGTGGCTGGGCCGGATGCCTACATGGACCTGCCGAACCTTGTCGGTGCGGTGGAGCGTGGAGAAAAGGCTATCAATGTAGTCTTATCGCCGGGAGAGACCTACAAGGATGTTATCCCTCTGAAAATAGGAGGAGTGAAGATTTCCGGATTTGTTTCCATCATGCGCGGTTGCAATAATTTCTGTACCTATTGCATCGTGCCCTATACCCGCGGACGCGAACGAAGCCGGAGTATCGAAAGTATCCTGAATGAGGTGCGCGACATGCAGTCGCAAGGCTATCGGGAAGTCACGCTGCTGGGGCAAAACGTTAATTCGTACCGATATGAGTCGGATGGGAAGGCAGTGGGTTTCCCTGAATTATTGGCGCGGGTTGCCGAGGAGGCGCCCGGCATGCGTATCCGTTTCATGACGTCGCATCCCAAAGACATGAGCGACGAAACGCTGCAAGTCATGGCGAAATATCCGGCTATCTGCAAACATATCCATCTGCCGGCACAGTCCGGCAGTTCGAGGATTCTGAAGTTGATGAACCGGAAATACACCCGCGAATGGTATCTGGAGCGCGTTGCCGCTATCCGTCAAGCCATGCCGGACTGCGCTGTTTCGACCGATCTTTTTTGCGGTTTCCACTCCGAAACGGAAGAAGATTATGAAGCGACGCTTTCCCTGATGCGTGAAGTGGGCTACGATTCGGCTTTCATGTTCAAATATTCCGAACGTCCGGGTACGTACGCGGCCGGGCATTTGCCGGACGACATTCCGGAAGATATAAAGATCAGGCGATTGCAGGGAATGATTGATGTCCAGAATCAATTGTCGTTAGACAGTAACCGGCGCGACGTCGGAAAAACGTTTGAAGTGCTGATCGAAGGTTTTTCCAAGCGCTCCCGCGAACAGCTGTTCGGACGAACGCAGCAAAACAAAGTCGTTATTTTCGACAAACAACGCTATCATGTCGGGCAGTTCGTCCACGTGAAAATAGAAAACGTCACCTCGGCAACGCTGTTCGGCGTCCCCGTTGAATTATGAATATTCGCTAAATAGCATTTGTTTTTTGTTAATAAGAATGGATGATCTTTGTTTTCTCATAAAAATGTCGTTATTTTGGGGCAAAATTGGGGTTAGTATCCAATTTTATAACCATTAAAGTGTTGTGTATAAAAAAAATAGATAATAATAGTCGGAATGGTAAAGCATAAGAAAGTTTCACCTGTATCATTTTTTTATTCCCGGCTTAGTCCGGTAATAAGCATCGCATTGGTATTGTTTCTAATGGGTTTGTTGCTGATTGTTTGGCTGCTGAGCAGGGAATTGTCTGTGTATATGCGGGAAAATCTCACCTTTTCCATTGTCCTGAAAGACGAGGCCAAAGAATCTGATATAATACAGATGCAAAATCAGTTGAATAAACTTCCTTACATCAAGTCCACACAGTACATATCCAAAGAAATGGCGGCAAAGGAAATGATTGCCGAACTGGGTGAAGACCCCTCCATATTCTTAGGAGTCAATCCATTCCAGGCTAAAATTGAACTCAAATTAAAGTCGGACTATACGCATACGGACAGTCTGCGCATGGTGGAGCGAAAACTAACGTCGTACCCATACGTATCGGAATGGTTTTACCCGAAAGACGTGATGCAGTTAGTTAATGAGAATATTGCGCGGATAGGTTTGGCGCTGTCGGGTTTGATTATTATCCTGTTACTGATCTCTTTCACGCTGATCAATAACACGGTGCGACTGTTGATTTATTCCAAACGGTTCCTGATCTACACGATGCGATTGGTAGGCGCCACTTCAGGGTTTATTCGACGGCCATTTATCAAGTATAATTTTATAAGTGGTTTTTTTGCAGGACTGCTGGCAATATTTATGTTAATGGGTGCGTTATATTATCTGAAAAAGGAATTGATGGGGTTAGATCAAATTATTTCCACCGACAAAGTCTGGCTGATTTACGGAATAGTGCTGATTGCAGGTGTTTTGTTGTCATCCGTGGCGGCTTGTATGGCAGTAAACCGGTATTTGCAAATGGAACGGGGAAAGATGTATAATATTTGATAATAAATTAATGATAAATAAATTATGAACAAAGATTTTGCTTTTGGAAAAGAAAATTTTATTTGGATAGGAATTGCAATCGTATGTATCATCAGTGGTTTTGCGCTGATGAGCGGCGGCGGCTCGACCGACGGCATATCGTTTAATCCGGCTATATTCAGCAAGCAGCGGATTGTAGTAGCGCCGATTGTAACGATGGTCGGATTCATATTGATGGTTTATGGAATCCTGAAAGGAGGGAAACGTCAGGAGAACGAATGAGTTGGATTGAAGCAATCATCATGGGGCTGATTCAGGGATTGACGGAGTTTTTGCCCGTCAGCAGCAGCGGACACCTGACAATAGCCGGCACTTTATTCGGGCTGAGCGGCGAAGAAAATCTTGCGTTTGCCATTGTTGTCCATGTCGCAACGGTGCTGAGCACAATATGTATATTATGGCGCGATGTAACGGGACTTTTCAAGGGACTTGTTTCATTTCGATGGAACGAAGATACACGGTTGGTAAGTAAGATTTTAGTTTCGATGATACCGGTTGGTATCGTTGGCGTGTTTTTTAAGGATTTTGTGGAAGCTATGTTTGGCAACGGGATATTGCTTGTTGGCCTGATGCTATTGCTTACGGCGGCATTGCTGTTTTTATCGAGTTTTGCACTTAAAGCGCGAAAAGCATCCATTTCGTTTGCCGACGCATTTGTGATAGGGATTGCCCAAGCGTGTGCCGTGATGCCGGGGCTTTCACGTTCAGGCTCAACGATCGCTACCGGTTTGTTGTTGGGAAACAGGAAGGAACAAGTCGCGAAATTCTCGTTTCTGATGGTGATTATTCCCGTTTTGGGCGAAGCGGCGCTCGACTTGATGAAAGGCGGTTTTTCCACTGGAAACTGTTCGGCTGGCGCATTGATATGTGGATTTGTGGCGGCATTTGTTTCCGGTGCATTAGCATGTAAACTGATGCTTCGGATTGTCAGCAAAGGCAAATTGATTTGGTTTGCCTTTTATTGCGTCGCAATCGGTTTATTTGCTGTTGTTTACTCTTATCTGAATTGATTCGATGGATTTTATTAATGGAGAAGCGCTCTATTTTAACAAGCCATTGGATTGGACTTCATTTGATCTTGTTAACAATTTCCGTTATAAACTTTCGCGGAAATTGGGAGTCAAAAAGATAAAGGTAGGCCACGCCGGAACATTAGACCCCAAAGCGACTGGAGTGATGATTGTATGCACTGGCAAAGCGACTAAACGTATTGAAGAGTTTCAGTATCAGACAAAAGAGTATGTCGCTACGATTCAACTTGGTGCCACAACGCCATCGTTTGACTTGGAAAAAGAAATAGACCGAATCTACCCGACCGACCACATCACGTGTGAAATGGTAAGCGATGTTTTGTCGCAGTTTGTCGGGGAAATACGCCAGGTGCCGCCTGTCTTTTCCGCCTGTAAAACAGGAGGAAAACGCGCTTACGAACTGGCAAGGAAAGGGAAAGATGTCCCGTTGAAAGCAAAGACCCTGGTCATTGACGAAATGGAATTGCTGGAGTGCAATCTGCCGGTGATCAAGATTCGGGTTGTATGTGGAAAAGGGACTTATATCCGCGCTTTGGCGCGTGACATCGGCATAGCGCTTCATTCGGGCGCATACCTGATTGCGCTTGAACGCACGCGAGTGGGCTGTGTAACAATTGACATGTGTATGTCGCCCAATCAGATAGATGAATTTTTGAATGACTTAAAATAAAGACTTTTATGGTAGAAATGAAATTGTCAAAATTCAAATTCAATTTACCGTCGAATTTGATAGCAACTCATCCGGTGCCACATCGGGATGAATCCCGCTTGATGGTGGTGCATCGGAAAACAGGAGAGATTGAACATAAGATATTTAAGGACTTGATCCAGTATTTTGGTGAAGGCGATGTGTTTGTGATGAACAACACGAAAGTATTTCCTGCCCGTCTGTACGGAAATAAGGAAAAAACAGGCGCGCGGATCGAAGTGTTTTTGCTTCGCGAATTGAATCCCGCCCTTCGTCTGTGGGACGTATTGGTGGATCCGGCTCGTAAAATCCGTATAGGAAATAAACTTTATTTCGGCGAAGATGAATCTTTAGTGGCCGAAGTGATTGATAATACTACTTCGCGTGGACGGACGTTGCGGTTTCTATATGACGGAACACACGAGGAGTTTAAGAAAACCTTGTATGGAATGGGCGAAACGCCGCTACCCAAATACATCAATCGTCCGGTGGAACCAGACGACATCGAACGTTATCAGACGATCTATGCAACTGAGGAAGGCGCTGTTGTAGCCCCAGCCGCCGGTCTGCATTTCAGCCGGGAATTGATGCGGCGATTAGAAATTAAGGACAGCAAATTCGTTTTCCTGACCGTACATTCCAGCCTTGGAAATTATCGCGAAATAGACGTCGAAGACTTGTCCAAACACAAAATAGATTCCGAACAGGTCATCATTAGTGAAGACGTTGCCAATACGGTCAACCAGGCCATTGACAATAATCATCGCGTATGTGCCGTCGGCTCGTCTGTAATGAGGGCGATTGAGTCGGCTGTAAGCACGGATAAACATCTGAAACCTTTTGACGGATGGACGAATAAATTTATCTTTTTACCGTATGAATTTAGTGTGGCAAACGCAATGATTACGAATTTTCATCAGCCGCTTTCCACGCTGCTGATGATGACCGTTTCATTCGGCGGATACGACCTGATTATGAATGCTTATCAGATAGCCATCAAAGAAAAATACCGTTTCTGCGCGTATGGCGACGCGATGCTTATTCTCTGAAAGGCTATGGCGTCAGCATATCTGAGTTTAGGCTCCAATATCGGAAACAGACGGAAAAACCTGATAATAGCAGCTTCGCAATTGGCCGAAAGAGCGGGAGAAGTTCTTGCCCTTTCGGCATTTCATGAAACGGAACCGTGGGGATATAAATCTAACAATAAGTTTCTTAATATAGCGCTACGATTGGAAACATCGTTGACTCCCCTCGGTTTGCTGTCGGTCGCGCAACAAATCGAACGTGAACTTGGGCGTGCGCCTCATCGCGACGCCACGACGTATCTCGACCGCACCATAGATATAGACATCTTGCTATATGATGATTTAAAGTGTGATTCTCAAGAACTCATCCTGCCGCATCCGCGATTGCACCTGCGGAAATTTGTGCTGCAGCCTTTGGCGGAAATCGCACCCGAATTATGTCATCCAGTTCTTCATCAAACGATTGCCGAATTACTCAAACAAGTGGAACAAGCCGATTAATCCAAGTAAACCGGAGCCGACGGATTCCGGCGCAACTTATCTATCAGGTGAATCTGTTCCGGCAAGATCCGATCTAACGAAAGCGGAGGAAGATTATCCAGGGCAAAAAAACCTTTATCAAGAATATCGAATGTTTCCGTAAACTCACCGCCCGTTAACTCGCACAAAACAAAAAACTTATAAACATAAAACGGCGTGATGGGATGGTCATGGCACCGTTTGTCCATGACGGCAAGCAAACGCACCGGACGAACATCCAATCCGGTTTCCTCTTTCGTTTCCTTAACGGCCACTTCTTTCGGCGTATAACCCACGTCCGACCATCCGCCCGGCAAAGACCAGCATCCATCCATTTTTTCGCGAACAAGCAAAATTTCATCATTTTCATTATATACGACCGAACGAATATCTACTTTGGGCGTTACGTATTCATGCGCCGGATAATAGCGATAGCAAGCCGCTATTTCGTCCTCTTTCAGGCCGGTAACTATGGCGACAAGCCGATCGCTTATTTCCAGCAATTCCTTGCAACGGTCTATTTCATATTCGTTCGCCGAATAACTAAGTCCTGTCTGTGACAACGCGCGAATGCGTTGTGCCAGCACGATTAATTCTTTCCCTTTTTGCATACAGGTTAGATTTCCGCCCTGAAATGCCCCAAATCTTCCACCTTGAACGCCGTAATGTACGAATAAATCTTTGCCGTTTCCGCTTCGCCGTAACGAATATATATCTCGGCAGAGCGTTGATAGGCTTCGTCTTTGTCGGCGTCCTGCAAGATGAGGTAACCCATGATGCAGTACGTGGCGGCTTCGACTAAACGGCGTGCCTGAAAGTCTAAATATTCGTTGTCTTTCGTTTCGGTAACGAGTTTGACGATCTCGTCATATTGTGCCGTCATCCCGATGAGTTTCTTTTTGAGATGGTTGAGTTCGGGCTT
>JAISUI010000126.1 GCA_031272155.1 Tannerella sp.
GCAACCAGCGCCTCGGCCGTACTTGCCGGCGCCGATGAAATTCCCAATGCAGTAAACACTGTATTTGCAACATTTAGAGCAGTAGTTAAAGGAGTATTAGCCGCATCATACTCGCCTTGTGCTACGCTCACCGCCGCCGCCTTTTCAGAATAGGCAGCCACAGCGTCCGTAAGCGCTTTCAACTCGGTTTCCGGCTTTGTTACGCCTTTCCAGTCTGTGATACTGGAATAGTTGCTTTCAAGAATAGCGATTTCATCGGCACAAGTAGCAGCAGTCGGCTCAGCTGCCACAGCTGCCGCAGAAAGAATGAGAAGAGACAAAAACATGATCCCGCGGGTTTTCATGATTTGCAGAACATTAGCGCATGTTTTAGCGCCCAAATACATAGGGAAACGATTCAGTACGTCCCTGTCATCAAAAAGTTTTCTAATTTCCATAATGCTTACGTAAAAAAAATATTAATAAATTCTGTTTTATTCTGTGTTTTTTTAGGTTTCCGCAACACTTCCGGTCAAAATGGTTCGACTCGGAAGTTGCAGCCCAAATTTCAACTGCAAATATACGTAAGTAAATATATATATATCATAAACATAGTTAAATAGTGAAAATAAAAGTTTATGAGGGTGAAGTGGCGTTCGATGCTTGCAGAAGTCTTTTTAATACGTATTTTTTAAAATAACAGTCATTTTTGAGACGCTTCGCGCCCCGCTCTTTTTCCTGTTTTTTTTGCCGTAAAATAACTTTATTTTCTTTTTTAAATGTTTAGAGACGCGGATTTCGCAAAAAACCTCCGCGCGTTTTTGTGGTTATATTGTAGTTTTTATAAAAAAAACAGACCGTTTCGTTTAGCTCATCAGCGCTTCCTTCAATCGCGAAACCGCTTCCTGCGCCGATGCCGATTCGCCAAGCAGTTGCACAAACTTGCTGCCGATGATGGCGCCCGAAGAGTTGGCCGAGGCGGCTTCAAGCGTCGCCCTGTTGCTGATGCCGAAACCCACGAGGCGCGGATTGCGCAGGTTCATTGCGGCGATACGGCGAAAATAGGCTTGTTTTGCAGCATCGAAATCCTTCTGGGCGCCGGTTACGGCGGCGCTCGAAACCATATAGATGAAACCGCTTGTATGCTCGTCAATCAAGCGGATGCGTTCGTCCGACGTTTCAGGCGTGATAAGCATGATCACTTTCAGCCCGTAGCGTTCGGCAACGGCCTTGTACGAAGCCATGTAGTCGGCAAAAGGCAGGTCGGGCAGTATCATCCCGTCCACGCCGACCTCTGCGCACGAGCGGCAGAACGCCTCGAAGCCATACTGCATCACGGGATTGAGGTAGCCCATTAGGACAAGCGGCATAGACACCCTGTGGCGGATGTCGTGCAGTTGTTCAAACAGCAGTCGCAGCGACATGCCGTTGCGCAACGCCCGGGTGGACGACTGCTGGATAACAGGGCCGTCGGCCATCGGGTCGGAAAAGGGGATTCCGATTTCTGCCATGTCAATACCCTGTGCTTCAAGCGCTTCAAGGATTGTCTGCGTATCGTGCAATGCGGGATAGCCTGCCGTGAAATAGACCGACAGGATGTCCTGCTGTTTTGTCTCAAAAAGTGTTGTAATACGGTTCATCTACGTTTTTATTTTGTTATTTAGGGGGACAAAGGTACGGTTTTTTTGCGTTTTTCATCACATCCGCCCGAAGCGGATAAAGAAAAAAAACGGTAAAAAGGTTGCGTAATCCAATTCAATGGGGTAACTTTGCAGCAAAATATGACCAAATTATGACAGTAGCATCAATTATATGGAATGTTGATCCGGCGGTTTTTCACATAGGACCGAAAGAAATTCGCTGGTACACGTTGGCCTTCCTGATAGGATTCGTCATCGGCTATAAGATTGTGCAGCGGATGTGGAGAAAGGAAAATGTGAATCCGGCATGGTTAGACCCGTTGCTGTACTATACTTTCTTCGGGATGCTGATAGGCGCACGTCTGGGGCATTGCCTCTTCTACGCTCCCGCCGAATATCTTGCCAATCCGGTGGACATCCTGAAAGTATGGGAAGGCGGACTGGCCAGCCATGGCGGTGTGCTGGGTATTATTGTCGCCATTTATTTTTATTCGCGCTACGTGTCGCACCGCTCGATGCTGTGGGCGTTCGATAAATTGGTCGTGCCTACCGGATTGGTGGCTGCCCTGATTCGCCTCGGCAATTTGATGAATTCCGAGATATATGGCGGTCCGACTGCGTTGCCATGGGGATTTGTGTTTATGCGCGGCAGTGAAAAATTTCATGATGCGCAGGGCGCCCTTCTGCCATGCCATCCGACGCAGATATATGAAGCGCTTTGTTATCTGCTGGTTTTTGGCCTCTGTATATGGCTTTATTTCCGGAAAAATGCGTGGAAGAAAGAGGGTTTTATCTTCGGTATTTTTTTAATTTGCGTGTTCACGGCGCGTTTCTTCGTCGAATTTCTGAAAAACAACCAGGAGTTGTGGGAAGCGAATCTGCCGCTCAATATGGGGCAGTTGCTGAGTATTCCGTTCGTCGTGGTCGGGATATGGTTCGTATGGAGAGCGTGGAAGAAAAAAACAACTGAAAAATGACAGAATTTGCAACAAATACATATTATGCAGGAGTAAACGACCGTCAAAAGGCGCTTTTTGAGAATCTCTGGCCTTTGCCGGACGGCGTTTCCTATAATTCATACCTGATTGCGGACGAAGAAACGGCATTGATTGATACGGTGGATGTCTGCTATTCCGATATCTTTTTCCGCAAAATTGAACGTATCCTGAACGGGCGTCCGTTGGATTACTTGATTGTGAATCACATGGAACCCGATCATAGCGGCAGTATCCGGTTGCTAAGGCAACAATACCCCGGCGTCCGGATTGTGGGCAACCGGCAGACATTCGGGATGTTGTCCGGCTATCACCGGATCACGGAAGGACTGCATGAAGTGACGGAAGGCGATACGCTGGATGTCGGCAAACGGCGGCTGACGTTTTTCATGGCGCCGATGGTGCATTGGCCGGAAGTGATGATGACCTGGGATGCAACGGAAAAGCTGCTCTTTTCGGCCGATGCGTTCGGAACATACGGGGCGCTGAATGGCGGGCCGGTGGATGCGATGATGAACGTGGACGGTTTTTGGGAGGAGATGATCCGTTACTATGCCAATATCGTTGGGAAATACGGCGGTCCCGTACAGAAAGCATTGCATAAACTGAGCGCGTTGGATATACGAATGATTTGCTCTACGCACGGGCCGATATGGTGCGAGCAGAAGGCAAAAGCAATTGACATCTACGACCGCCTCAGTCGCTATGAGGGCGAAGACGGCGTGACCCTTGTTTACGCCAGTATGTACGGCAATACCGAGCAGATGGCGGAAACAGTCGCCGCCGGACTGTCGGACAATGGCGTGAAAAATATCGCCATGCACAACGTCAGCAAAAGCCATTCGTCCTATATCCTGCGCGATGTGTTCAAATACAAAGGACTGCTTATCGGAAGCCCGACTTATTGCGGACAACTGTATCCTGAAATAGATGCATTGCTGAAAAAGATTGAACTGCGCGAAGTAAAAAACAGACTGTACGGCTATTTTGGCTCGTTCACGTGGGCGGGTACGGCTGTCAAACGATTAGCTGCTTTTGGTGAAACCATGAAATGGGAAACCGTCGGCGAACCTGTCGAACAAAAACAGGGAATGAGGACGGATTCGCGCGAGAAATGCCTGTCTTTAGGGAAAGCCATGGCAGCGAGATTACAGACCAAATGACTATTAACTATTACATATAAATATATAAATAAGAAATATGAGACTGATTATTGAACCCGATTACGAAACATTATCCGAATGGGTCGCCTGTTACATTGCCGCCCGGATCAGGAAAGCGCAACCGACGGCTGCAAAGCCGTTTGTGCTTGGTCTGCCAACTGGTTCGTCGCCTTTGGGAACGTACAGGAAACTGATTGAACTGAATAAAACGGGTGTCATTTCCTTCCGGCATGTCATTACATTTAATATGGATGAATATGTTGGCTTGCCGAAAGAACATCCGGAGAGTTATTACTCGTTCATGTGGACAAACTTTTTCGGCCATACGGACATCCTGCCTGAAAATGTGCATATTCTCAATGGCAATGCGCCCGATCTGGAAGCCGAATGTGCAGCCTATGAAGCGGCTATCCGCGAGACAGGCGGCATAGATCTGTTCCTTGGCGGCATTGGACCGGACGGACATATTGCATTCAACGAACCGGGTTCGTCGCTGGCGTCGCGGACGCGCATCAAATCGCTGACTACTGATACGATCATCGCCAATTCGCGATTTTTCGGCAACGACACGGCGCAAGTGCCCCGAACAGCCCTGACGGTAGGTGTCGCCACTGTGCTCGACGCGAAAGAAGTAGTGATTGTAGTCAATGGACACAACAAGGCGCACGCCTTGCAGCAGGCTGTTGAAGGCGCTGTGAATCAGATGTGGACGATCACTGCCCTGCAACTCCATCCGAAAGGCATTATCGTTTGCGATGAGGCGGCCTGCGAGGAGTTGAAAGTAGGTACGTACCGTTATTTCAAAGATATTGAGAAAGAAAATCTTGCGCCCCGCGCATTGCTCTGAAAACGTTTTATCCCGATTCCGGTCTTATTGATGCTAAAACAAAGGTTACAACAAAAGCAACAACAACGTCTTTCGCCCCAACAAATCCAGTTTGCGCGAATGTTGGAACTGTCCACCGTGGAGATGGAAGACCGTGTCAAACAGGAATTGGAAGAAAATCCGGTGTTGGAAGAAGGACGCGAGTCTTCCATGGAATCGGCTGACGAGGAGGGTTTTGATATTGGCGATGACAGATCGGGTTCCGGTGAAAACGAAATGGATATTTCGTTGGGCGACTATATGACCGAAGACGATATTCCATCCTACAAGTTGGCCGAGATGAACTCCCAGGTAGAACGCAGGGAAGGGATTCCATATTCGTCGGGGCCGTCCCTGCAAGATCAGTTGTTAGACCAGTTGAGGCTGCGCAACCTGTCGAAACGCGACCGGAAAATAGGCGAATATATTATCGGCAATATGGACGATGACGGCTATCTGCGTCGTGACCTCGAAGCCATCACCGACGACCTGATCTTCAAAGCCGGCATAGAAGCGAACAAAGCCGATATTCAAAAAGTATTGTCTGTCATTCAGGACTTTGATCCGCCGGGGATTTGCGCCCGCGATCTTCAGGAATGTCTTCTGCTGCAGTTGGAGAAGAAAAAGCCGACGCCATCCACGAAACAGGCCATTACTGTCCTGAAAGATTATTTCGAGGCATTCGTGCGGAAACATTACGAGAAAATAGGGAAAGGATTGGGTGTGGACGAAACGGGACTTAAGCGTATCCTGCGCGAAATCACTTCGCTTAATCCGAAACCCGGCAATGTATGGGATAGCGATCCGGAAGCGTCTATCCAAGTCACACCCGATTTCATCGTGGAAATAATCAACGGCGAACTGGCGTTGAGCATGAATCACCGGGGCATCCCCGAACTGCATATCAGCCGGGAATATGCCGATATGTTTCGCGACTACACAGGCAATAAAGCCAACCAGACTAATGAGATGCGCGAAGCAGTGCAGTTCGTCAAACAGAAATTGGATTCCGCCCAATGGTTTATTGACGCCGTCCGGCAACGCCAGGAAACGATGCAACGTACCATGCAGACCATTCTTTTCCTGCAAACGGAGTTTTTCCTGACCGGCGACGAATCCAAACTCCGCCCAATGATCCTTCGGGATGTGGCCAAACGCACTGGCTATGATATTTCGACCATCTCCCGCGTCAGCAACAGCAAATACGTACAGACCAACTTTGGCATCTATCCGCTGAAATTCTTCTTCTCCGAATCAACGCAGACGGAAAGCGGCGAAGAAATATCCACGCGCGAAGTGAAACAAATCATGAAAGAAACGATGGAAGCGGAAAATAAACGCAAGCCGGTTACGGATGAGGAATTAACCGCTATACTCCGGGAAAAGGGTTACCTGATTGCTCGCCGAACAGTCGCCAAATACCGCGAACAGATGAATATTCCCGTCGCACGGCTAAGGAAGGAACTGTGAAGATTTTCCCAGGATACCTGCACCGTCAAGCATGTCTTTCTGCCACGGCATACATCACCGTATCAATCGCTAATTTTTTGTGTACCCGGAAATAAAAACGATATTCCGGCACAAGTTTTTTGAGATAGGCCGGTATGTTGATCAAATCCTGTTGTTTGTGATAGATGCTGATTCCCAGCAGGGGATGGTTTTCGAGAATCGTTCGTTCCGCGCCTTCCAACGCTTGCTGTTCCGCGCCTTCCACATCTAATTTAATGTACGTGACGGGGCGTCCGGCAACGAGGCGGTCTATCGTGTCCACCTCAATGTAGTTTTGCGCGTTTTCTGCAATCATTGAGAGCATACTGCCTTCTTCCTGAAAGGGTAAGCGTCCGGCATGACTGTAAATGCCTTTGTTAATCAGTTCAATATTTGCCAGGCGCTGTTCTTTGGCGAATCGTTCCAGGGACTGATAGTTCGACCGGTCAGGCTCAGCCGCCCAGATACGACGGTAAGCGCCCCGGGTTGCCTCTAAGAATCCTGCAATCGTATCGCCGGTAAATGCACCGCAATCAAAATACGATTCATGATCCGACAGACGAAATATGCCATCCGGGAAATACTGTTTCTTATCAAAATACGGCGGAATGAACCTCATGTCCTGGTGGATTTTGCTCAACAGATAAGCCACAAATGAATCCTTCGACAGCGAGTCGGACAGGCGTTCATAAAAATCTTCCAAAAAATCACGGTTCTCTATTATGAAAGACGGCTCAATCTCTTCCATGTCAAATATTTCCGACAGATAATCCACCGACTTGGCATTGCTGAACTTTTGCGCAATCTCTGCCGTCCGGGCATAGCCTTTCACGAATCCTGCAAGGACATGACAGGCCGGATAGTTTGCTTCAATCTCTGCTACCGTGCACAGTTGCGCGCCCGACAAAGTCGGCGCATCTGTAACAGCCGCCGGACAGTCCTCATCTACGGCAATAGCTGCAACAGACAAGCCGTGCCGTGCTAATTTTATGGCAATCCGGTCGGCTATGTCGCCCGCAGCGCCATAAAGAATGACAGGGCAGGACGAACGGCGAAGTTTTGCAATCACCTCCCGGTCCTGCCCCTTGATATTTGGTTTTAATAATTCCTTAAAATCCATTGTCTATGTTTCCAATAAAAAGTCCGTCATCGCGGCATAGTAATCCGGCGGCGCTTTCGCATCTCCCAAAAGGCTGAGTTGGCTCCCTGCATTAAAAAGGAACGTCTTGCTGACTCGGGGGAATCGCTTTTTGGCCAGTTTGAGCAGTTTCTCGCCTGGAAATAAACCGTCCGATTTCTCCGCCACGATATAAACGGGTGCGTTCAGTTTGTGTAATACGTTATATCCATACGTCTTGCCTGATGGTTTCGTAATATTGGCATGGGTATAGATCAGTTTGGCTGCCGCAATCAGGTCATCCGGCGGGAAAGGAATAAACGACGCCAGCGTAGTCTTTATCAGATCGTCCGTGATGGCTGCCGCTTCTTTATGGGCAGGAGACAGAAGCCGGGCAATCCGCTGCGACAGAGGACTGATGATCCCCGACGGCGCTACCAGCAGCAATCGCTCAATGCGCAATATGGACGTGCGGCAAAGCTGCAATGCAATGCCTGCACCGAACGAATAGCCAAAAACGGGCGATTGCATAATCCCAAGCCGATCCATCACTTGACAGATCCATTTCCCGTAATCGTTTTGGGATGAAGAAATGCGCTGGCCTGTACTGAATCCGATGCATCCCGGCGGATCGGGGACAACCAGCCGGATCCGTTTTAAATCCAGTCCATGCAAAAACGGACGGAGTAGCAACGTCCCAATGACATTTTCCCCATAAAAGGTCATGACAGGTTTACCTTCCGGATTCCCGAAAAGCGTAACATGCGTATCGCCGAAGGTGGTTTCCACCATCGTTTCCGCCACCGGCACATCCGTTTCCATCAGTAGCTTGCGATACAGTTCGTGCAATAGATGTCGGCCTTCAACAGACTTATAGACATCTGAGTTGTAGTAGGTTTGTTTGGCTGTTTTACTCATCGTACAAATGTGATTCTATTTGATTAATAATTGTTTTATTCCTTTTAGCAGACAGCGTATAATGAGCGTAATAACGTATAATCCCGTTCCGATACATCCAACCCATATAAGCTGCGTCCACAGTTCAGTCCATGATGTTTGGTAGGCCATGATAGCATAAACATTGACCAGAAACGCCACGATGATGCAACCGCATAACCATCGCAATTCCTTCTTTTGTCGTTTGACTGTAATTCGTATTTCTTCCATATTATGCAAAATTCAAGTAAGGTATTTTATATTCATCGGGGAAGGCAATGCTGCGTTGCTCTTCCATTGCCTGTATGCCCAGCAGCGACAGCGTGGAAGCATAATAGGCTTCCTCCACCAGCCCGGGAACCGGACGGCCTGTGCGAATAGCGTCGCAGAACGCCTCCATCAACTGTTCCGACCCGTCGCCGGCTACGCCTATGGTAGAAGTGCCGTCATGCGAGTTGATGTTATCCACAATGAAATAGCCCGTGTTTTTAGAGGCCGTTTCAGGCACCCAACTTGGGCCGGCAAACGAAATATTGTCGAACACCGTATGCTCAATCTGGTTTATCAGCTGCATAATGCCGGGAGCAGGTTTGGCCTCCTCAAAGTAATACTTGCCCTTTTCAGGCTCCATCGTCCCGTTATGGCAAAGGATTTCTTCTTCCAGGCCATAGAACCGGTTTGATATAACAGACTCGAAGGTCATTTTAACCCCGTTGGCATAGCGATAGATGACGCTTACGTTGTCATACACCTCACGCCCGTCCTTCCAGAATACGATGTCGCCATAGCCGGTTACGGTTTCCGGAATCATCTTCATCGCCCAGTTGCCAACCTGCAGTTGATGTGTGGCCAGTTCGGTCATCAGGCCGCCGGATGAGGCCTTGTACAGCCGCCAGTTGATGCGCTGTTCCAGTTCGGGCGACGGCACGGGACGCCGCCAGTCGTTGTTGCGGAACCAATACGTGCGGATGGCGCCAATATCGCCCAGCATCCCGCTGTGGATCATTTCCATCCCGCGGATGTATTTCAGGTCAAAAAGCCGTTGCTGTCCGATGAACATTACTTTGCCGGTGCGCCGGTAGGTATGGTACATCGCCAGACAGTCGTCCATCGTCAGCGCCATGGCCTTTTCACAAAGGACGTGCTTGCCTGCCTCAAGCGCATGGATAGTGATATGCGCATGGTGGTTCAGCGGCGTAGCAACGATCACTCCCTCCACGTCCGCCTGTTCCAGCAGCTTGCGATAGTCCCGGTATGTCTTTGCACGTGGATAGAGCGCACTGGCCTGTAGCAGGTGCGGCTCATAGTCGTCGCACAGCGCCACTACATCCACGAAAGGCATCCGGAGCATGTTCTGAAGATGATACTGCCCGCGGGAGCCGGTGCCGACAACGGCCAGCCGAACGGGTTCTTTCGCCCCGTCGCCAGTTTCACTGCCGCCACTGCACGACTGCAACCATGGAAATGCTGACAGGATGAGGCTGCTTCCGCTGATAGTTCCCAAGTTTATGAAGAAATCCCTCCGGCTTATACCGGCGTTTTCTGACGTATTGGTGTTGCTCATAAAAAAAACAGTTTCTGATCAAAGTGCAAATGTACATATTTTTTTATATATAACAACTCTGAACTGTTCAGGAAAATAATTTGCACGGATGACGGTTTTCTCGAAAACAATACCTATCTTTGCGGTCGGTGATAAAAACATACGGATATGAGCACAATGGAATTGGAAGTTCAAAAGGCTGAACTGGCGCGTGAAATACTTAACACCGCCGACGAAAGCATCATTCAGGATTTATGGCTGTTCTTTCACAGCCGCAAGCCTGCTGTAACCGTTCGCAAAAAACGGAAGCTTGGCATTCTTGAAGGGAAGGCAACCTTTCGGGAAACGGGTGATGGTAAAATAACTGTATGACACTCGTGAGTAAAGACAGAATGTTTGACCAGTATAAAGCATCAGGCTTGCAGTTAATCTGGTAACCTGTTCCCAACCCCCATATAACAAAACCGGCAGGACCCGCCACCAAGCCCTGCCGATCCCATAAATACACATCCGCCTACCGGACAACTACCTTCGACGTCGCAGCGCCCGCTTTAACAATATAGGCGCCCTGCGGCAAGACAGTGCTTGCAGTGCCGACCGGCAGAGTCTTGATTAAAGAGCCATTCACGCTGTATATATACACGGCGACGGGCGACGGAGCATTGATATGCAGAGTGCTGCCCGACGTCCAGATGCCAGTGCCCGACACTGCCTCCACGCTGTTCGGATTGCCGCCCTCCGGATCGTCGTCCGGAACCAGTTCAGCGACAAAAATGGTTCCACCACCTTCCCCCGGAAGAGTTCGTGTTACTACTGGGACACCGTTAGACATTCTCATTATACCACCACCTGCTACCGTTCTAATCATAAAATCAAGGGCGCCTTCTTCATTATAAGCTGATTCAAACACGAACAGGCTATAGTCGCCCATCTTCTCTTTCGTGAAGGTATAGCGCGCGTAAGAAGCTAATAGATAATCCCGGTTCGCAATGTCTCCTTCTTCAGTAAAGGCCAGGCAGGAGGCGTCGGTCAGGTAACCGCCCGAATAGTCGAGATATTCCGTACCGTCGGAATAAATTGAGTACATCGGCTCTCCATTCGGGCCTTCGCCTTCTTTCTTAAGCGTGAAGATGTAGTCGTGCGTCTCAAGATGTTTATACAAAACAGGGTCTTGCGCCAGCATAGCCTGGCAATACAGTTTGTCCTCCCATCCAAGGTAAGTGATTTTCTTCTCATAACCCGGAAAGTATGAATGGAGGCTCAAGCCGTCTTCATACAGATAATAATTATCATTTTCGGCAGAATAGATTCGGATCTTTATTTCAGATCCCAACTCACCTCCCAGATCAACATAATACTGCGCCCAGGCTCCTGTGGAGCAGGCACACAGCAATAATACACTCAAAAATAATTTTACTTTATTCATAATCTATATATTTAAAAATTAGTAATTCCTTGTTGAAACGTTGCCCACGGGTCATTGAATAACCGCCCTTGGGTCATTAATGACCCGACCCCGGTTCTTTGAAGACCCTGCTGTGGTTCTTTAATGACCTGACGGTGGTTCATTAATGACCCGATACCGGTTCTTTGAAGACTCGACACTGGTTCTTTAAAGACCCGACGGCGGTTCTTTGAAGACCGGCACATGGTTCTTTGAAGGCCTGACCACGGTTCCTTAAAGTACGGCCTGCAGCTACCTGGGGTTCTGTCCATGGATTGCCGGAGGAGGCAGGTGAGGGGATGGACTAATGGATACGGGCAGGGCGAAGGCCGGTGGCAGGATATACACAAAGCATTATATATCAGATAAATGGGGGGGGGGGGGGGTGAAATGATATTGTACGAAAGACGCACAGCCGTCCATGCCTGCATGGGCGCTGCCTGCAGGGGAGGGTAGGAGTAACGTATGTAGGGTTTTCGTAATCATATCTATTTTTATTGTTAATTCAAGCCCGGTAAGGGGTATGCGGATGCAAAGATATGGAAGGTTTTAGATATGTGCAACTGTTTGCAGAGAAATTTTGTTTAAATAAAAGATGATATTTTAGAATGTCCATTGCGCCATGAGGTTGATGTCGGTATGGTTGCGCCCCTGTATGAGTTCGAGGTCGCTTCCGATGGAATCGCCCGAAAGGTAGTGCGTCCATCCGGCTTTGAGGAAGAGGGAGAGGCGGTGGGTGAGGTAGTAGCGTACGGTTGCGGCAAGCCGCAACCCATTTCCGTAGAGGAATGGTCGGTTATAGACATAGAGGAGGCTTTTCTCGTAGGAGTTGATGCGGCTGAGGTAGTCGTCGGTGCGGAACCGTGCGAGGTAGATATTGGCCTGGAGTGGGAGATCGGGCGGTTTCCAGTCGGCTGTTTGTGCAAGGCTGAAGCCCCGGCTTGGAGCGCGGGTTTGCTGGTGGTAGATGGCCATGTCGGCATCGGTGCGGAGTGTCCAGCAGGGCGTCGGTTTGGCGGTCATTTGCCATCGGAGGCGGCGCTGGGCGTAGGGGAGCACTTCTTCTTCGGCCTTCGCGTCAGGGAGGATGTTTGTTTCTTTTTGTCGGTAGCGATAGCGAAGGCTGGTTGAGAGTTGGCGGTTCTTTGACCAGGCGATTTGCGCCATGTATTCGATTCCCGACGAGGGTGCGTCCACCTGGTATTTGAGCCATGGGAAGCGGAAGACGTCCAGATAGCCGGCGAGTTTCCAACCCGATATGAGGTTCAGTTGGAGTCCGGCATAGACGCCCTGTTCGTTTTCTACGGCGCTGTTCTGCGCAAAGGCGTGTCCGTGGACGGCCTGGTAGTCGCGTGCGTAAGAGCGTAGGGCGATGATGCTCGACAGTCGTGAGGTGGGAGTCCACTGTAGGGCATTGAGTGTGGCGAGTGCGCCGTTTTGCGAGAGGGCTGTTTCGCCGTAGAAGCGGAGGCGGTTGTTCTTCAGTTCGTAGTCGAGGCTGAGATTGGTGTTTTGGGCGCCTCGGAAGTAGAAGAGGTTGTAGGGTTCTTCGGGCGGCTCTACTGGGGGCGCGAACCTCGTTGTGAGGGCCGTGAGTCCAAGGGCGAAGTTGGGTTTGACATAGTGGAGGTTTCCGCCAATGGTGGTGGCTGAGGCTGTGTGCATCTTGTCGCGTTCGCCGACTGTGCGGTGCATCCCGTCGGTCTTGAGGGAGGTGATTTGTTCCTGTTCTATGGTTGCGTCGAGGGCGCGCCGTGAGAGGAAGAGGCTCGCATCGAGGTCGCGCCACCGCAGGGTGGAGGCGAGGCCTCGGAAGAAGTCGTTTTCGTTGGTGGAGTAGTGGCGCCGGAACCCGTAACTGCGTCGCTTGAGTTGTGCTGGCGTGGAGCTTCGTCCGGGCATGAAGTCGTGGCTCATCACCAGTCCCTGTCCGAAGGAGGCTTTATAGTCGCCCGCCACGAAGGATTTGACCATTCCGAAGTCGCGGATCATAAGGTGGGCGGAATAGTAGTCGTAGCCCTTGTGGGTTCGGTTGAGGAAGGGTTCGCCGGCATCTTTTTCGGCTACGAGGCCTGCCTGCACCCGTTCGTCGAAGGTGTAGGAGTAGCGCAGTACGTGATAGAACGGCTCGCCGAGGTAGCGCCGGTTAGGGTATTTCTGGAGGACACTGTCGGGGATGTCTTTATAGCCTGCCTTTTGTTCGAGCGTACGGTCATAGCGCATGACTAACTCGTTTTGCCCGTAGTGCAGCAGGTTGGATGGCGTAACGGGGCGACGGTCGGGGCGCAGGTTTTCTACCTTTACAAAGGGCAGGAGGTATTCTATCGCAGTCCAGTCCAGGGATTCGATGTTCTTCAGCTCATAGATGGTGGCGAAAGCGCCGTACTTCTGTCGCCAGGCGACGATGGATTCGACCTGTTCGTCGGACAGGAAGGGGAGGCGTTTGAGCTGGTCGGCGGTGGCTAAGTTCAGGTTCAGGGGGTGTTCTGCTATATATGACAGGTCGGCATAGAGTGATTCCAGTTGGTCGGCCTCTGCGTTGTCGGCCAGTTCTTCGATATATTCCATCCATTGTTCGGTGGATTGCGATTGTCCGGCCACGGTATGCCCTGCAATCCAAATCATGCTGATGAGGGTCCAGCGTTTCATGTTGGTTCTTTTTTAAAATGAATAAGAGAGTCCTATCCCGCTGCTTACGCCCAATACGGGATGATAGATCAGTGCAAGGTCGGCCGTAAGGCCGGAGAAGCAGTAGCCCACTCCCAGCGACGGCTGGAGTGGTGAGGATGAGAATCCGGTCCGGAGCCGGAAATCGTCGAAAGGCATGTATTCCATTCCTGCCGAACATGCAGCGGGTGTCTCCTCCGTGTGGCGGATTCCTGCCGTTATAGAGAGGTCGTTTCTCATGTCCCATCGCAGGCCGATGGCATACATGTAGGGGGTGACGTAACGCCGGTCGTCGTTTTCGTTGCTGACCGAAACGGAGGGCGTATTGACGGCCGTCAGAGCTATCAGCCAGTTTTGGTACGGCTGCCACGTGAGGCCGATGTCGGTCGAAATACGGGAAATGTCCGATTCAAACAGCGCCGATTGCCATAGCGAGTATTGCAGGCTTACGCCCAGCGTCCAGTACTTGCTCAGCCTCTTGGCGGCCGAAAGGCGGAACATGCTTTCGCGGTATTCATCGTAGCCGAACGAGGCGATGTGGACTCCTGCCGGGAGCATCGGGTTAGGGAAGCAAAAGCCTGCGCCGACGCTTGCCAGTTCTTTGAGCGAATAGCGGTTGAAATAGTCGGATCGCACCTCCATTTCCGACAGCAGCGCCAGCAGCGACGGATTCAGCAGGGGCGAGTGGACGACGCCGTTGCCGCCCATGCCCAATGTGCGCGTATCCGGGAAACGCAGATGGTCCGTTGCATACACAACGTTAAGCCCTAACGCGAACAAAAGAATATATATCGCATATCTTTTCATAACAGTCGGAAGTTCAAAAAAAGAATAATCGCGTAATAGCGGCAAAGATACAGTAAGTTTTCGAGAAAAGCAAAAAAAACTTTCCTTCTTTTGTATTTTTTGCATAACAAAAGTATGGAAGTCGGATATTTTGGCATAAATTTGTCAGTCTTTTTAAGGCACTTGATAGTATAAGTTTTAAAGTTTAGTTATATGAGAAAGTCATTTTTTTCGTTGATAGCATGTTGTTTGTTGTTATTCATACAGGCGCTTCAGGCGCAACAGTCCGGGACACAGAAGTTGCCCATTGACCCGAAGATTCGATATGGTAAGCTGCCTAACGGCATGACATACTATATTCGTCATAACGAAATGCCCAAAGAACGGGCTGAGTTTTATATTGTACAGAACGTCGGTTCCATGCAGGAAGAAGAGAACCAGCGCGGTTTGGCGCATTTCCTCGAACACATGGCCTTTAACGGGACTAAGAATTTCCCTGACGAGACGCAGAGTATCCAGGAATATACGGAGAAGATCGGGATGCGTTTCGGTGAGAACCTGAACGCTTATACGAGCTTTGACGAAACGGTCTATATGTTGATGAACGCACCCGTAACGCGCCCGGAGGTGGTGGATTCGTGCTTGCTTGTACTGCATGACTGGTCGGCCTACCTTACGCTTGCCGATTCGTTGATCGAGAAGGAGCGCGGCATCATCCGCGAAGAGTGGCGGACGCGAAGCGAAGCGCAGATGCGTCTCTGGGAGCAACAACTGCCGAAAATGTATCCGGGGAGCCGCTATGCCAACCGGTTGCCTATCGGAACCATTGATGTGATCAATAACTTTAAGCCCGATGAATTGCGGGCGTACTATCATAAGTGGTATCGTCCGGATTTGCAGGGGATCATTATTGTGGGCGACATTGATGCGGAAAAGGTGGAACAGACGGTGAAAACGATGTTTGCCGATATTCCCGCGCCGGTCAATCCTGCCAAACGTGAATGGGAGCCGGTGCCCGACAATGACGAACCGCTTGTTTCCATAGCGAAGGATAAGGAATCTACACGTTTGATCCTGAATCTGTATTACAAGCACGATCGGTTGTCCGACGAACTGAAGGGAACGCTTGCCGATTTTGCGTCCTATTATGTGCGGATGGTGATTTCGTCCGTTATGAACGAACGCTTTAACGAAATACTGCAAAAGGCCAACCCTCCGTTTATCTATGCCTATGCAGGCGATGGCGAATATATGATTGCCAAAACAAAAGACGCCTGGACAACAGCCGCCATTGTGAAGCCGGACGGCATTGACGAAGCGATGGAAACGCTCGTGACAGAAACCAATCGCGTCAAACAATACGGATTCACCGCATCCGAGTATGACCGCGCACGGACAAATATACTCAAAACCATTGAATCGGCGTATAACGATCGCGACAACGAAAAGAATGCGGCTTATGCCAACGAATATGTGCGCAATTTCACCGACGGCGAATGTATTCCGGGGGTAGAGATGGAATGGAAAATAATGCAGCAATTGGCGCCGACGGTGTCGGTGGACATTATCAACCAGTATATACAGGAATGTATCGGCGATAAAAATGTCGTTATCGCGCTGATGGGACCGGAGAAAGACGATTTGAAATATCCGTCGGAAGAAGAATTGCTTGCCATGTTTCGTGAGAAACAGGCTATTCCCGTGGAGGGCTATGAGGAGGAAACGACGAATGAACCGTTGATCGGCGCCTTGCCGGCGTCCGGTGAAATCGTGGATACGAAAGACGACCCGCTGTTTGGCGCAACCGTCTATACGCTCAGCAATGGCGTCAAAGTGGTGCTGAAAAAGACGGAACACAAGAAAGACCAGATCTTGATGCGGGCGTTCAGCCCCGGCGGAAGCACGTTGTTTGGCGACGATGACGCAGTAAACCTGAAGCTGTTTAATAATGTAGTGGATTTGGGCGGTCTGGGGATTTTCTCCGCCACGCAACTGTCGAAAGCGCTGACAGGAAAGAAGGTGTCGTGTATCGCCCAACTTCGTGACGACAGGGAAGTGCTGGAAGGTTCGGCTGTTCCGTCCGACATTCGCACGCTGTTTGAGTTGATTTACCTGACGTTCACCTCTCCGCGCATAGACGATGAAGCCTATACTTCGTTTGAAGAACGCCTCAAGGCGCAGTTGGAAAACTTGAAACTCAATCCGATGATCGCTTTCAACGATTCGATCACGAAAGCGTTCTACGGGGATAACCCGCTGGCCGAACGTCTCAAACCCGAAGATCTTGAAAAGGCGGATTACCATCGGATCATGAATATGTATAAGGAACGTTTTGCAGATGCTTCCGATTTTACATTTATGTTTGTCGGAAATATTGAGACAGACAGCATGATGGCGATGATGAAGCAATACTTGGCGACGCTTCCATCGCTCAAACGCACCGAGCAGGGCGACGTCAGCCGCGTCCCGGCTCTGCGGAAAGGCGCCTATGTCAATCATTTCAACCGCACGATGGAAACGCCGAAAGCAACGATCCTCAACCTCTATTCCGGTGTTATGCCCAACGATCCGGAACATACACGGATAGCATCCATGCTGCGACAGATCCTGGATATCGTATATCTGGAAAAGGTGCGCGAGAATGAGAGCGGGTCGTATGGCGTAAGGACATCCCTCAATATTTCGGATTTCCCCAAAGGACAGACTACGCTGCAGATTTATTTTGATACGGATCCGGCGCTGAAGGAGAAATTATCCGCTATCGTCAAAGACGAATTGACCGTTCTTTTGCAGGATGGCCCGCGGGAAGCCGATTTCAACAAGACGCGCGATAATATGCTCAAACGCCACGAGGAGAATTTGCAGGAAAACAGTTACTGGCTGGGATTGCTTGACGATTACTGGTTCCGTGGCATTGACCGTTATTCGCGCTACGATGAAATCGTGAAAAGTATCACGCCGGCGCAGGTACAGGAGTTCGCCAAAAAATTAGTCGGACAAGGGAATTTTATTGAAGTGATAATGGAGCCGTAAGGTTAAGGATGAAACGGGTAATTTATATCGTCTTTGTTTTCTTCGTAATCCGGGGAGTGGCGAAAGCCCAAATCCGGTTCGATACAGCGTTTGAAAGCGGTTCGGTCGGAAGCGTCACGCTTCTCGACTCCGCCTATCTGCGTACTTCCGAAAAAGATTCGACGTTGCATCTGTCCTATATTGTCGAGTCGCGTTTTGACCCGCTCAATCCGGTGGATACGGCCTTGAGGCCGAGTGCGAGGTGGTTTTATTTCAGGATGACCGGCGCAAAAAACAAGTATATCTATTTTCATTTCAAGCATACCGACCCGCTGCGGGCGGTCTATTCGTATGACAATCGTAACTTCACGCGATTTGCGGAAAACGAGGCAGGGATGCGAAAAATATCAAAACGGTTTGAGCGCGATACGGTGTATATCGCTTATTTTACACCCTACACAAACACGTATCTGCAAAGCCGGATAGACGCATGGAGCAGGCACAGGGATGTTGCAGTGGAAAACATCGGAAACAGTTTTCATGACCGTCCGATGCCGATGCTTACCATCACCGACAAAACCGTGGACAACAGCCATAAACGCACTGTCTGGATACATGGTCGGACGCATACCAGTGAAACGCCCGGTTCATGGCAGCTCGACGGGTTGATTGATGCCTTGCTGGCCGATAATGAAGATGCGGAAACACTTCGCCAAGCATTTATTTTTTATATCGTTCCGTTTACGAATCCGGATGGGGTGGCCGAAGGGCTGTCGCGTTCCAATGCAACGGGTGTGAATCAGGAAATCAACTGGAACCGGGAAGATTCATTGACGGTTGTAGAGGTGAAAAACCTGAAACGGACGATGGCAGAACTTACCGCTTTACGTCCATTCGACCTGATGCTCAACATGCACTCGCAGGTCGCCAACAGCGCTACTTATTGGGTACACACAGCCGCTTCGACGAATGAGAAGTTTTTTGGTCGCCAGATGTTGTTGTGCTATCTCAATATGTTTGGCAATGGCTATCTTGCGCCGTCGGAATTGAGTTTTTCGGCCGTCGCTCCACGTTATCCCGAAGGTTGGCTGTGGGATAACTTCGGCGATAGAACCGTTGCTATCACCCTCGAAACACCCTATACGTATTATGGCGAAAGCCAAATCTGGGTGACGCCCGAAAACCTGAGCGATTTTGGCAAGGCTACCTTGCAGGCTGTCGCCATGTATTTCGGCGTTTCAATGCCCGGCGCTATTCTGATTGACAACGAAAACGCCAAAACCCGTGGAAAATGGAAAACGGAATCGTCCGGCAAATACATTTATCTGGGCGACGACTGTCTGTCGCCGCAAAAAGTAGGGAACCGGATTACCTACCGGCACAAAAAACTACCCGCCGGCAAATACCGGATTTTACGCTGGAAAGCAGGCGCGAACAGCGAAACGCCCACGCCCGGCGCCAATCAGTTGTTGCCCGCAGGTACGCACGTCCAAAAGAAAACGTCAGGTTTCAAATACAAACTTAAAGCCACAAGCGCCGACGAGCTTTTTGACGCACTGTTGTTGCTTAAAATAATGTAAATCCCTGAAACGAGATTTGCGGGGAAATTCCAAGACGCGAGGATGCGTGTGTTTTTTCTGACAGATTTTTTTCAACACACATGCAACATTTTACCTGATTACATCATCTATTTGTGTGAATGTGATTGATAAAAGAATTCTTCATAAACAATGCGGATAATTCCGTTACGTCGTTGGGATTCTCCTATTTTCAGACGTTAAGTGCTTGTTTGTGTGATATAAACAGGCACTTATATTTCTGTCAAGGCAGGTTCTGTATCTGTTTTGCGGAGGTATTCACGAATAGCTTCCTGTGCGCGCAGAGGAGGCTGATCGCTCAGGTTGCATTTGAAGATGTTGCGCAGATGTTCGTCAATAAAACAGGCTTTTACGTTGTCGTGTAATTGTATATGCAGAAAATCAATAAGTTTCTTTTTGAGCGACGGTTCAAAGACAGGACATGCCGTTTCAATACGGCGGTTTAGATTTCGGGTCATCCAGTCTGCCGATGCGAGGTAAACTTCTTCCTCTCCGTTGTTATAGAAATACCATACTCGTGCATGTTCCAAATACATGTCCACAATACGGGTGATCCGCAGGTGCGGGTTCTTCCGGAGGTTAGGTTTCAGGCCGCATGCACCGCGTACAATCAGATCTATTTCAACTCCTGCTTCCGACGCTTCATAGAGTTTGTCTATGATCTTTTTATAATGAAGCCCGTTCATTTTCAATATAATGCTTCCTCTGTCCCCGTTTTTTACATTGGTTATTTCCCGTTCAATCTTGGCAATCACGCTGTCCACCATGTTGAGTCTGGAAACTAACAGGTGGCGGAACTGGAGTTTTTCGGTTTTGGCTTCTTCCAGCAAGCGGCGGAAAGATGAATCCGCTTTCGCCTGTTCCAGCACGTCAAAGATCCGGTTGATATCGGCGATGATGTCTGGCTGTTTGGTCAGTAGCGCAATATCCGAATAACTTTTGGCCGTCTTTTCGTTGAAATTGCCGCTGCTCAGGTAGGCAAAACCGGAATTTTCGCTGTTTTTACGGAGGATGACGGCTACTTTGGCGTGCACTTTCAATTTTGGGAGGCTGTAAATGATCTTAATGCCGGCTTGTTCCATCCGTTCTGCGGAATACATGTTGTTTTTTTCGTCAAAACGGGCTTTCAGTTCAACAAAGACGGTGACCTGCTTGCCGTTTTGCGCAGCGTCAATGAGCGTGTCAATGACCGCTGAGTTTTCGGCTACGCGGTACTGGGTGATTTTGATGGCGTCCACGTCCGGGTCCGAAGCCGCTTCCTTCATAAAACGCAAGAGGTAATCAAACGACTGATAAGGGAAAAACAGCAGTACGTCGCGTTCTTCAACCGATTGGGACACTGTCGCTTTCCGGTCTAAGCAGGCTATTCTCATTGGCGCGGGAAAAGATTGCGTCAGGGATGCCCCAAAAGGATTGGGTAATTTGCTTAAATCCTGCAAGTTCATATACCGACCACCTACCACCAGGTCTTCTGTTTCGATGTCGAAGGCCTTGCAAAAAAATGTCAGGAAATCGTCGGGCATGGCGCGGTCGTACATAAAGCGGCTCATTGCGCCATTTTTCCGTTTTTCAACTTTCGTGCGAATGGTTTGGAGCATAGTGGCCGGATTTTCCTCTTCCATGTAGATGTCCGCATCGCGCGAAATCTTGATGCTGAAACAGCCATCTATTTCGTAGTCCGGAAAGAGATTCGGAAGGTTGGCGCGAATCACGTCGTCAATGAACATATAGTAAAAAACGCCATCATGCACCGGTAGCGGAATGAAGCGGGGCACTTTGGCATACGGGATTTTCATTAATACATAAAACGGCTCTTTCGTTGTTTTCCCGTACATCCTGATAACGAGATACAGCCGCTGGTCGCGGATAAAGGTGCGGAGGCCAGGGAGAATTGTTACCGGCGACAGAAAAGGAAATACTTCTTCATTGAAATAACTGTTTACAAAATCTTTATGAAACGGTTTCGGTTTTTCGTCCTGATACAGGTATATTTTTTGCCGGCGCAGTTCGGGCAGGATACTCTCGTTAAATATCCGATAAAATTCCTTTTGCTGACGGTTCACTTCATGAGCTATTTCTTCGAGCGTCGTTTCGATTTCCTCGGCGCTTTCGTCCGTAAACAGTTTTCGATGGAGGGCGGCGCGTCGTTCTGCTACCCGTATTTCGTAAAATTCTTCAAGGTTCGACGAATAGATGGAAATAAATCGTATCCGCTCATAGATCGGCAAGGACGTATCTTCCGCTTCCAGCAACACGCGGTAGTTGAATGACAGCCAACTCAGGTCGCGCTTGAAGTATTCAAATGTTTTCTCCGATCCGCTCATCTTTGTGTTGTTTATTTTATGTTCGTATGCCGCAAAAGGGCATCTTTCATGGCACAAAGTCCTTTTTCCAGCCATGCACGCGGGCAACCTGCGTTCATCCGCAAAAATCCTTCGCCTTCTTTTCCGAACATCATTCCCTCATTGAGGGCAAGTCCGGCGTCATCTCTTACTGTTCGTACCAGTTCCCTGTGCGAAAGCCCTGAATCCCTGCAGTCTAACCAGATCAGAAACGAAGCCTGCGGCGGATAGACTTTGATTTCGGGAAGATACGTTTTTATAAATTCGTCCGCAAGGCGAACATTTCCCATGACATAATCCAGCATTTGGCGTCGCCATTCCGCACCGTGCGTATAGGCGGCGATGGTTGCGATGTACGAAAAAATCGTCCCTTCGTGAAATTCGCCGGCGTGCAGGAACGTATAAAATTCTTTCCGCAATCGTTCGTCCGGTACGATGGCGTATGAAGCGACTATTCCGGCGATATTGAACGTCTTGCTCGGCGCCGAAAACGTAATGCTGCAGGCGGCGGCCTCGTCCGAAACCGTTGCAAAAGGATGATGCGTAAACGGTGGATAGACCATTTCGGAATGGATTTCATCGGAAATTACCAGCACGCCGTGCTTTGCGCATATCTTTGCCAGTTCCCGCAACGTTTCTTCCGGCCACACAATCCCGGCGGGATTATGCGGATTTGAGAGAATCAGAATCTTGCATTTTTTATCGAGAATGGATTCCAGATGTTCCAGATCCATTTCGTACCGGTTGTTCACCATCCGCAGGGGATTATAGACCACTTCGCGTTGCAGCATGTCGGGTACAATCCGGAACGGATGATAAACGGGCGGTTGAATGACGATTTTATCGCCTTTTCCCGAAAAATGTTCGACAGCCAATGCGATTCCTTTGACCACGCCGGGAATGAAACTTATCCATTCGCGTCGAATCTCCCATCCGTGCAAATCGTTTACCCAACGGATGATACTGTCCGCATACGCATCCGACGGATGCGTATATCCGAACACAGGATGCTCACAGCGCTGTTTAATAGCGTCAAGAATGAAGTCCGGGGTACGGAAATCCATGTCTGCCACCCAGAATGGCATCAGGTCACGCTTCCCGAAATATGCTTCCAGCCTGTCATATTTCAGGCTATCAGTGCCTCTTCTTTCGATGATTTCATCAAAATTATATACTTTCATGCTGCAAAAATAAAGAAATTATGGCGTTTTTTGCCTGTATGGGCAACAAAATTCGAGGTTTTGCATTAAAATTGGATTTGTAGGTTGCATTGCCGGAAGCATTGAACGGCGAACAGAGTCAAAATAAAAACTTGGTTAATTTTAATCGCAGTCTTACCTTTCTTTTTGAGGAAAATGATGGTTTAACATTCGAGAGAAGTCTTTAAAGAAGGCTATAATTAAAGAGTATTTAATATAGTTAAGTGGCACTAATAATATAATATGACAATAAAAACAGACAAAAAATAACACAAATGTCAGTTTGGATTGCTGTCAAAGAGGCGTTTTTTTCGTCTAAAAACTTACTTTGCGGGCGATCCGAAGGCGTTTTAGCTTTCCGAAAGGTTGAAAAATGCCTGCATTATTTTTCAAAATGGTTTTTGTCAAAAAAAATGCAAGGGTCTTTTTGCCTGTTAATAAACAATATAGCCCCATAAAGCAAATTATCATTATATATATTTAACACAAAAAGTACGAATGTTTTTTTTCTTGTTTGAAAAGTGTTTTATATTTGCAAGGCATTTCCGAGGGAATCGTGTTTAGTCTTACGAAATGGAGAATGATTCAATGGGCTGGTTGATAGGCATTAATGAGTTTAGGTGATTTTTCTCCCGAAACAGGAAATGACAACTGCGCGCGAGCGTAGGTTTTTGATTCTTAGTTTATTATATTAAGCAAGGGTTAACTTGCTGTTTTTTTGTTTCATTGTTTTTTTTGCAATTGTTTATTTGCCTTCGGGAGAGGAAACCTCCTTCCCGAAGGTTTTTTTTGTGGCTTTTTTCAGCCGGTCGTTTTGCGCCGTGTTTTAGCTTGCGACGGGAATAAAAAAAATCGCCCCGACAGTACTCGGGGCGATTTTACAATAATGGACACAATACAATCTTAATCCAAAAATATGAAAAAATGAATCTCTTATTTTCTGATGTTCAATTCTTTAATGATAGAGCGATACCGTTCGATGTCCACCCTTATCAGGTAGTCCAGCAAGCGGCGACGCTTACCAACAAGCATTTTCAGTGCACGTTCCGTGCCGAAATCTTTCTGATTAGCTTTCAAATGCTCGGTCAGATGATTGATGCGATAAGTAAATATCGCAATCTGGCTTTCGGCCGAGCCGGTGTCCGTTTTTGATTTTCCGTGTTTTGCGAAAATCTCTTCTTTTTTTGTCGAATCTAAATACATGTTTTACTTTGAATAAATTAATACCATATTATCTAAGCGGCTGCAAAGATACGGATGTTTTTTTTACCGGCAAGCGTTTTACGGATTTTTTTTATTCATTCTGCATAAAAAAGTTGTACCTTTGCCGACCGAAACATTATTAATAAAGTCTGAAAGAAAGATAGGCATGATAAAAAAAACAGTCATTCTGCTGTTTGTTTGGGGCATTTCGTTTTCAGCCTTTTCACAGAAGGTGATTTGGAGTGGCGGCGTTCATTCCTTTTTCGATAATGTGGAATTTGGCGGCTCCAAAGTGCAGATTCCGCAAACCATGGCGGGCGTACACCTGACGCCCGAAATCGGGTTGGAATGGGACGGGAAGCATCGCGTTCTTGCGGGTTTCGACGTGATGCACGAATATGGAAGCAACAGAGTGATAGACTATTACGATCCGATCATTTATTATGAATTAGATAATGCGCCCTGGCGGTTTTATATGGGCGCTTTCCCGCGCAGTTTAGTCTTAGACAAGTACCCGCGCATGTTTTTTCAGGATTCCATCGCCAATTACCGCCCCACGCTCAACGGCCTTTTCTGGGAATTTTATTCGGGCGACAACTACTTCAACGCCTGGTTGGACTGGACAAGCCGGCAGACGCGGACGCGGCACGAAGCCTTTTTCATGGGCTGGTCGGGACGCTATAACTATGGCATTTTCTACGGTCAGCATTTCGGTTACATGTTCCATTTTGCAGGCGTGATGGAGCCTGAAATCCCCGAAGGTCTGCATGATAATGGTCTGATATTAACATCGTTGGGCATTGACCTCGCTGCCAAAACCGGATTCGACAGGTTGGAAGCCAATGTCGGCTGGTCGGCAGGGCTTGAATGTGACCGCAGCCTCGGCGACTGGCACAAGCTGCATGGCCTGCTCTCGGAAGTAAGGATCGAATACAGGGGGCTGGGCGTCTTCAATACGTATTACCGAGGTGGCAGTCAGCAGATTTTCTACAACGATCACGCCAACGAACTTTACTGGGGCGACCCCGTTTACCGCTCGAAGGAGTACGACCGCGCCGATTTGTATATCTCGTTTATTAAAACTAATGTCGTGAACATCAAGATGACTTATTCGCTGCATTTTACGGAGCGGATGATGTATCATCAGCAGATGCTTACGGCGACTTTCGATTTGGATAATTTCCGCAAAAAGAAAGCGGAGCAATCAACTTATTTGTGGGATTATCTGTTTCTTAAAAAATAGCGAACGAATATGATTAAAATCAAGAACATAGCCGGATGGAAGGCGCTTTCCATTGTTTTCCTGTTGATTTGGATAGGATTGAATTTCCTTTCGGCCGAATTGACGGAGATAATGAGCGACGAAGCCTATTATTCGCTCTACGGCGAAAATATGGCCTGGGCTTATTACGACCATCCGCCGATGGTGGCCGTAATGAACTTCATCTCCAACCTGCTGTTCGACGGCAATTTATCTGTTCGTTTCATGACTATTGCGCTGCATTTGTTTACGCTTTTGCTGACGGCGAAAATCATTCGCGAGAAGTCGCCAACGCCCGAAAAAGTGACGTTGTTTTTCGTCATCATGGCTTCCATGGTGCTGTTTCAGGCCTTCGGATTCGTCACGACGCCCGACATCGGCCTGCTGTTTTTCACGGCGCTGTTCCTGTATTTCTATCAGCAGTTTACGGAAAAAGAAACGTGGGCGGTGACGCTCGGACTGGCATTTTCGATGGCGGGGATGGTTTACAGCAAATACCACGCGGCGCTTATCATAGGCCTGATTGTCCTCTCCAATCTCCGCCTGCTTGGCAACCGGAAAGCGCTCGTTGCCGTTTTTATTGCGCTGCTCGCGCTTGTCCCGCATTTTTACTGGCAAATGCAGTTGGATTTCCCCAGTTTCAAATACCATCTCAACGGGCGCAGCAGCGAGTTCCAGTGGCTGTTCTTTTTGGAATACCTTCCCAATCAATTGGTTGTGTTCAACCCGTTTGCAATAGGCGCATTGGTGTATATCTTCGTGAAATACCGCCCCGGCGACGTTTTTGAGCGGGGACTGTATTTCCTGATTATCGGAATGATCGCTTTCTTCTGGATGATGACGTTTCGCGGGCATATTGAGCCTCACTGGACGGTGGCCTGCACGATACCGATGGCCGTCCTGATTTACCGTTACAGCCTCCGAAACCCGAAGTTAATGCGGTTTGTAAAGACCTGGGTAGCCGGTTCCATTGTGCTGGTTTTGATTGCGCGGGCGCTTCTGACCACCGACCTGCTGCCCGAATACCTGAATTTTTACGGCAAGGAAGCGAAATGTAAAGCCATCGCATCGGTTGCAGGCGAACGACCGGTAGTTTTTACCGGCTCGTTCCAGCATCCGTCCGATTATCACTTCTTTACGAAAAACGAAGCGTTTGTGTTGAGCGCCGTCAACAGCCGACAAACGCAGTTCGATATCTGGCAAAAGGAATTAGCATGCCAGGGCAAACCGGTATTTATTGTCGGACGGCGCGACGGCAAATCGCAGGTATATACGGTGGACGGTTTTTCTTTCCATGGTTATTTTGCGGAGCATTTCCAGTCGGTCAACAGGGTGGTTATCAACTTTGAAGCGCCGCAAAAGGAATTTTACGCGGGCGACACCCTGCACATTGCCGTCGAAATGGACAATCCCACCACGGGCGACATTGATTTCCGCCATCCAGAATTTCCCGTAACCTGCAAGGCGGTTTTCGCCGAAAACAGGAAGAAGGGATCTGTCGAAATTGTCAATGCCGGATTTGAAACGCCGGTGGCGGGCTTGCGCGCCGGCGAAAAAGCAAAGGCGGTTGTTAAAGTCGTCGTTCCCGACCTGACGCCCGACGCTTACAAATTCGCAATATGTTTGGATAATGTTGTCTGCACGCCCCAAAACAGCGATTATGTGGCGGTGAGGATTCGCGAGTAAGCAAAAAAAACAAAAAGCGCCCGGCCGCATTGAAACGGAAGCCGAGCGCCTTTGTGGGATGATAAACCGCTTTAACTGGTTACGGCACAAAAACCTTCACCGCCTTGCCGCCGAAGGAGACGAT
>JAISUI010000109.1 GCA_031272155.1 Tannerella sp.
TAGGGGTAGTTGTCCCGAAGGTCTTGCTTTACAGTGAACGGCAGTTTGACAATATCCTCAATCGACTGCACATCGTCGGGGGTAATGCCCAGTTCCTGCATCTTCTTACGGTAGAACGCATTGTTGTGATAGACCCGCTCTACTACTCTCTTCAGTCTGATGGATTGCAGTTCCCGCATGTTATCACGGGTCATACACTCCATAGTTTCATTCCAAATCATAATTTTTTTATTTTGTCATATTGTTAGAATCTGCTGCAAATGTACAATTTTAATTTTAATTGAAAATAAAAAACCGGAATAATTTGATGAAAATTTTTAGTTTTCCGACAAAAAAGTTCCAAATGATTGTTAGTTGAGATATTATTCATACCTTTGCCCTAATTAATTTAAATGTATAATGATAAAACCTACATTATTTGTACTTGCCGCAGGCATGGGGAACCGCTATGGCGGATTAAAACAGTTGGATGGTTTAGGCCCTAATGGAGAGACGATTATGGACTATTCCATTTTTGACGCCATTCGTGGAGGGTTTGGCAAAGTGGCATTTGTTATCCGCAAAGATTTTGAAGCGGACTTTCGGCGAATTGTGCTGTCCAAATACGAAAACCACATCTCGACGGAAGTGGTGTTTCAGGCGTTGGACATGTTGCCGGAAGGATTTACATGTCCACCTGAACGCACCAAACCGTGGGGCACGAATCATGCCGTAATGATGGGAAAAGATGTTATTAAAGAGCCATTTGCAGTTGTTAATGCCGATGATTTCTATGGACGTGACAGTTTTGCCGTTATAGGCAAAGCGTTGTCCGGACTGAACGGGCTTAAAAATGAGTATTGCATGGTTGGTTTCCGCGTGGGCAATACGCTGAGTGACAGCGGGTCGGTGGCGCGTGGCGTTTGCGAAACAAATAACGAAGGGTATTTGATTTCCGTAGTGGAACGAACGGCTATCGAACGAATTGACGGGAAAATTCAGTTCACGGACGAAAATGGACAAACCGTCTTTCTAAATGAAAACACACCGGTATCAATGAATATGTGGGGCTTTACGCCGGAATATTTCGCCTATTCGGAAGCGTATTTCAAGGATTTCCTGCGCCAGAACAGGGATGATTTAAAAAGCGAATACTTCATTCCGCTGATGGTAAACGAATTAGTCACGAAAGGCATTGCGCGCGTGAAAGTGTTGGACACGACATCAAAATGGTTTGGCGTCACCTATTCAGCTGATCGTCAGGGAGTAGTTGATAAAATCCGGGCATTGGTAGATGCGGGGGAATATCCCGCAAAGTTATTTGGCTGATTTTTTATTTATTTTAATGTATATAATTACATCCCAAAATTTATAGAATTATCAAAGCATTAAAATACATAGTAGTTACACTGCTGATCCTGTTTTTTACGTTTTACGGACTTCCGGCATTGTTATTGCAGATACCTGCTATTCAAGGATATATGGCATCTGAAGTAACGGAACGCCTGTCGGCGCAATTAAACGTGCCCGTGCATGTGGGAAAAGTAGATATTGAATGGCCTAATCGCGTAAAATTTAGCGATATATCATTGGATGACACCGATGGAAATCGGCTGTTTGAGGCCGACCACTTCTCTGCCGGACTCCGTTTGTTGCCGCTGATACAGAAACGGTTTGTGTTTACTACCATCCACCTGTTCGGCTTCTCGCTCAACCTTAAAAAAGCGCATCCCGACGCTCCTTTAAACCTGCAATTCCTTATAGATGCCTTTTCGTCAGGCGATTCCACGCAGACTGCCAACCCTTTCCTGCATGTACATTCTTTACAGATACGACATGGAACTATCCGTTATGACCTGTGCGACTCTCATTCCTCATCTTCCGGATTTGACGCCAAACATCTGAATATAACGAATTTAAATAGCACAATGACACTTCATATCCGGAAAACAGACAGTTTGGATATAAACGTCAAAAAATTGAGTTTTGAGGAGCGTTCCGGTTTTCGATTAAACAAACTTTCGATGCAACTGAGAGGTAATCCGGATAGCTTAAACATCCATAATCTAAACATACAACTCCCTGAAACATCGCTACATATACCTGAAGTATCACTCCAGCCGGATCATTCGGACGATTTATTGCAACGTCTAAGTCAAACGCGGATTGCCGTTCGCATTGCACCATCCGATGTGTGTCTTCGCGATCTGTCGCCATTTATTCCGGTATTCAGGAATTTTGAGGAACGATTGGCGCTTGCCGCCAACATTTCCGGCATCCTGGATGATTTATCACTTAATAACCTGTCAATAAGCAAAAACGGCTCAATTTCGCTTACCGGCGAAATGAACGTGAAACAGATTGTCAAGCCTGCCGAAATATACCTCCATGGGCAAATTCATACGCTGCATCTTACTGCCGGTGGATTGTCCGCCATCGCTCGTGGTTTCAGTACGGAAATGGATTCGTTGCCACTACCCGTAACCCGGTTGGGAAATCTCGATTTTAACGGAGAAATTTCGGGACATATCCATCAACTCGTTGCGTCCGGCGACCTCCGGTCGGACATCGGCTCGCTGGCAATGAATATGCAGTTCGGACACGAAAAAACAGACAGCGTCCCCCGTTTTTACCTGCGGGGACAAGTATCTTCGTCGGAACTTCATGTAAATGAACTGTTTGAAGAAAGCAATCCTTATGGGATCGTGCGTTTTGACGCCGACCTGGACGCTTTGCAACCAGCGGGTATGAACTTTCTCAGCGGTACACTTCACGCTAATATCAGTCAGCTGGACTATAACGACTACCGCTACGAAAACATGCTGCTTTCAGGGCATTTCGGTCGCAATGAGTTTGATGGCACCATTGACATCCATGATCCGAACGGTCGCCTTCATGCGGAAGGTTTTTTCAAAGGCAACGGCAGTAATTCGGCATTCGATTTTTCCGCACAGTTGTCCGAATTGCATCCCGACAAGTTGAATATCACCTCAAAATACAATCAACCGGAACTTTCGATGAATATAGAAGCGAATTTTACAGGTAACCGGATTGATAATTTTGAAGGAAAGATCAGAGTGGAAGACTTATCTTTCAAGACAGAACCGGACAGTTTTTATCTCAATTCTTTGGAAATACAGACAAGCGGGTCGGCCAACGAACGCAAACTGAATATTACATCCGACCTGGGTCATGCCGAAATAGCCGGCATCTATTCCTTTTCTACCCTGCTCCCGTCGCTTCTAAACACAGGAAGCGCCTATCTGCCCGCTCTATCCAATGTTTTCCCGAACAGAAACAGGATAAGTGAAAATACATTCTCACTGAAGGCTACCATCGAAAATACGGAACAACTTTCACGCGCGCTGAAACTGCCGATCGCCAACTTGCAACAAGCGCATATTTCCGGATATTACGACAACAGCGATAATCAGATACGGCTTGAAGCGCTGCTTCCTCGCTTCAAGGCAGGCAGCTCTGTCTTTGAAAATGGCTTCGTATCGTGCAATAACCAGAATGACAGGATACGCCTACAACTTAGTGCAACGCACCTGCACAAGAAAGGATGGCGCAACTTCCTGACATTGCGCACGGATGCAGTCAATGATCGGATGCAAACGCTTTTCACGTGGGAAAATGACCTGCCCAATGTAACCAATTTTGAACTGGCGGCATCTACTGTTTTTATTGCCGACAACGAAGATAACGGAAAAAAAACGCTGCGTACCGAAATTACGCTTAATCCAACGCCCCTAATCATCAAAGATTCTGTCTGGCAAATGGACCCTGCTTCCATCACCATCGTGGATGGTCATACGACTATTGATAATTTTCTTATTTCCAAAGGAGAACAGCGCCTTCGGATTGACGGGACAGCCTCGGCTTCAAAACCGAAAGAAAGCATTATTATTGACCTGAACGATCTGGAATTAAGTTATATCTTTGATATAGTGAATATTCCTGCGTTGCAATTCGGCGGTAGAGCTACAGGTTCGATCCACTTGAGCGATCTCTATGGAAGTCGCGTAATTAATACCGAAGACCTTACCATACAGAACTTTTCGTTCAACGACGTTGTGCAGGGACGATTAAATCTTCATAGCAATTGGGATAACAACGAGGAAGGCATCCATCTCATCGGGTCTATTTACAGAAGCGACAGTGTCTGGACGGATGTGAATGGATATATTTTCCCGGTCGGCAAAAAAGAGGGATTGGATATTCACTTCGATGCGAATGAGATTGATGCGGCATTACTTCATCCTTATCTTAAGGCCATTACAAAAACAGTTGAAGGAAGCGGCTATGGACAGCTGCGGTTGTACGGACCGTTTTCCAAGTTGGCTTTTGACGGTCAGATGCTTATCCGCAACGGCAAAATAGGCGTAGATATCCTGAATACGGCCTATACTTTTTCCGACACAATCTTTCTCGACGAATCGTCTATCAGGGGAAAAAACATTACGGTATCCGACAAGTTCGGGAACAAGGGAGCCATCACTTTTGAAGTGAAACATAAATATTTGTCGGACTTCTCCTTTCAAGCCGATATAGAAGCGCAAAATATGCTGATATACGATATGCCCGCAAAAATCAACCCGACCATCTACGGCACGGTTTTCGGCAGTGGCAATACGCATATCCAGGGCAATGACCAACTCGTAACCATCCATGCGAATATCCGGAACAACGCTAAAACAAACATGGGATTCAATTTCATGAACGGCTCATTTGCTGAGGATTACGACTTTATTTCATTCCGTTCCGCTGAAACAAAAACGGCCGGGAATATTCAGGATAAAACCAGCATTGACCAGAGTCAGCCCGGGACAGAAATCCGGATCAATTGCCTTGTAGATGTGACGCCCGAAGCAAGCCTCGAACTCGTGATGGATCCTGTGAGCGGTGACAAAATCAAAGGAAATGGCGCCGGAGAAATTCAAATTGAATACGGTTCGCGAACAAACCTGAATATGTATGGCGGATTTACGATACAAAACGGGAATTACAATTTCAGCCTGCAGCAAATCATCCGTAAAGATTTCCAGATTCGCGAAGGCAGCCGTATTGACTTCCGGGGAGATCCGATGGAAGCCAATCTTGACCTGAATGCACTTTATTTCCTGACGGCCAACATTGAAGACCTTGATCAAGCGCTAATTATGGAAACCGTCCGCTCCAGTATCCCTATCAATTGCATCCTGAATCTGAATGGGCGACTGCAAAATCCGACCATTTCATTCGATATGGAATTTCCTAATTCGACCGACGAATTGACGCGGCAAGTGAAATCGTTCATTGATACGGAAGACATGATGGCGCGACAGATCATTTATCTGTTGGTACTCAATAAGTTTTACACACCGGACTATTCAAATAACGCCTATCGTTCAAGCGAGTTCAGCGCTGTGGCGTCATCTGCTCTGTCATCGCAATTATCAGGTATCCTTAACAGCCTGACAGACAAAGTGCAAATAGGAACAAACATCCGCTCGCGTCAAGATGGCGTGACCGACACCGAGGTTGAAATGTTGCTTTCCAGCCAGTTATTAGACAATCGCTTGCTCTTTAACGGGAATTTTGGCTACAAAAATAATTTTATCCAAAACAATGCCTTTATCGGCGAATTTGATCTTGAATACAAACTGACACGCAACGGGAATATCCGCCTGAAAGCCTATAACCACGCCAATGACTTATACCGTTACAACATGAAATCGCTCACACGACAGGGCGTAGGCGTCATGTATCGCAAGGATTTCTCGTCTTTGGCAGAAATATTCAGGCGTAAGAAGAAAATAATCGAAAAAAAAGAAGAGACGCCGTAGTTTATTAATAATCTGATTTACAACTATATACGCTTGTTGAAATGTTAAAATAGGTTTTAGATAGCAAATAAGTGATATATTTTTTTGTCAAAAAATTTGTTTTTATCAGAAACCTGTTGTATCTTTGCGGTTTGAAAATACAGGTGAGAAAGATATAACGTTTTAAATTGCGCAGCAATGGAAAAAGGAACTAATTATTCATTCAAGATCAACGCCTTGCGGGAATTGACTTTCCAGAAAGTCAAAAATGTTTCCGACCAGTTTGTACGGGAACTCCCGGAAGCGGTTCAATATGCGTTGTATGAAGACTTGCGACAACGTGCCGATTTGTTGCAGACAGAGCCTTCCATGGCCGCATATCTTTATTTTTACGGCAATATCCATGAAGCGCGATTCAAGCGTGCATTTTCCTACCTGTCAAGCGAATTGTTCAATCAGGAATCGGAATGGATTGACTACGACTGCGGTGAAGGCATATCCGAAATGGTTTATCATGATTTTTTGCAAAGCAGGAATTTGCACCCACTTGTCCGGCGGTTTACATTAGTTAATTCATCGGAAATTTGCCTTAAACGGGCAGAATTGCATGTGCGCCGGTTCTTCCCGGATGCAGAAATTCGTCCGGTTTGCAAATCGGTCAATGAATTATTGCCGGAAGATGTCGCAACGGATAACCGCTTACCTAAACTCCATCTTCTGACAGGCACGCTTCATCCGGAGATTTTCTCCTCCGCCCGCCTGTCCAAAATATTAGAAGAGAACAAAAACGGCTGGAATCAATACGTCTGCGTAAGTCCGTTCTATGGAGAATCGTCACGAGCCATTGCCCGATTAGATAATTTCGTGGAAACCATGAATGTGGATCCCTCTTTATGTATTTCGGAAAACCTGCGGGCTGCCCGCCTGGAGCCGGATAAACCATGGACATGTTCGTTGCGCGTCTTCATAAAAGATGGTATTGAAAGAGGACATTATGTAACCGAAAATAATGTTTCATACTGGATTGATAAAGAGGGGGTTAAATATAGCAAAGATAAACATGCGCTGATTCGCTTTAAGACTTCGTCCGAAGGTAAATACGTCATACCCGACAGCGTATCTATGATAGAAGACAGCGCCTTTGAAGGATGTGTCAATCTCGCTCATTTCGTGGCGGACAGCAAATATTTTAAGAGTCAGGATGGCGTTCTCTATTCGCAGGATATGACCCGTTTAATCAAATATCCTCCGGCAAGGGAAAGCGCTCGCTTCAAAATCCCGGCGACAGTACAAGTGATTGAAAAATACGCATTTGCCGGATGTAATCAATTGGAGTCCGTATATATTCCTGAATCGGTTGTATCGGTATGCGAAGGTGCATTTGCCGGATGCAGCCAGTTGAAACTCGTGAATATCCCTGAATTTGTAACGCGAATCGGCGGCAATGCTTTTGCTTCATGCAGTTCTTTAACTACGCTGATTTTCAATGCTTACCACTGCGAAACCATGGGAAATCCCGTACATGGCCATGTCAATGACATCTCGCCCGATACATTGGTATTCAAAGATTGCGGAGCGCTGACAACCATACATATAGGCTCACAGGTAAAAGTCATTCCTGCTTATGCGTTTAGCAGGTGCGAAAACATCTATTCCGTGGTGCTTCCTCAATCGGTTAGTTCCATAGGGGAAAACGCGTTTTCTTACTGTAAAAGATTGGAATCCATAACATTATCCACATCCGTCACGTCCATTGGACGAAATGCCTTCGGCGAGTGTGAAAACCTGCAGGCGGTCTTTGTTCCGAAAGGAATGTTCCCGCATTTCAGTAAGATGGAAGCCCTTCAGCGTTACATCATTTGCATTGTGGAAGAAGGATCCGGTTATATTGAAGATGAAGGCTTAGAAGCTGGTGAACTGCCTGTTTATTCGCCTTTTGCGGAAGACATAGAACCGAACGTAATGGCAAACGATGTTGAGATACCGGAACCGGATGTGTCCTATTCCGATCCGATAGAAGCAAGGCATGAAACAACCATGGAAGCGGAAGTGTATGTGCCGACGCCAAAAACGGAACCGGAACCGGAGCCGGAACGAGAATCGGAACAGAAACCGGAACCGGAACTGTCAGATTCGGACAAATCGGAAGAAAGTGATGAACCGGCAGTTATACCCCCGCCGTCTCAACCGGTTACGGCTGAGGAACCAAGTGTGCGATCCGCACTTTCCGATACAATCGGTCTGCTACGTAAAGCTGCAGAACAAGGTTATGCCAAGGCGCAAAACAACTTAGGTTATCTGTATGAAACAGGCAAAGACGTCCCCCAAAGCGATGAAGAGGCCGTTAAATGGTATCGAAAGGCTGCATCGCAGGGTCATGCCAAGGCGCAATTCAATCTGGCCAACCACTATTCGAAAGGATTAGGCGTGCCCCAAAGCGATACGGAAGCAGCCAAATGGTATCTGGAAGCAGCCAAAAACGGACTTCACCATGCAATGAATAACCTCGGTTTTTTGTATGCTACCGGCCATGGTGTGCCCCAAAGCGATGAGGAAGCTATTAAATGGTACCGCAAAGCAGCAGAACAAGGCAATAAAAACGCCATTCATAACCTCCAGAAACGGGGGCTATTAGCCTGACAAAATGCTTTCATCCCCATTTATTTGATAAATTGACCGATTTTTTTTCGGAAAAGTTTTGGCGGTTTTTAAAAAGATGCGTACCTTTGCACCGCTTTTGAGAGATAAAGCAGCTACAAAAAAATTCGGGCGTTTAGCTCAGCTGGTTCAGAGCATCTGCCTTACAAGCAGAGGGTCGGCGGTTCGAATCCGTCAACGCCCACGCTGAAAATGAAGGACTTACAGTAAAAAGTAAGTCCTTTTTTCTTTTAGGGGGACACACAATTTGCACACAACTTTGGGGATGTGGATTCCTGCTAATATCTGGTGGGACATACAAATTTGCATACAAACCTCTCAATAATTTGCCGGTC
>JAISUI010000024.1 GCA_031272155.1 Tannerella sp.
TCCATATTCAGCATCAGTATTGATTTCGGACTTGTACGCCGCATCAATTCATTTATCAGCATACGAAAAAGTGTTGATTTTCCACTCCTTCTTATCCCTGTTAGTATCTGAATATGACGTACTTGCAGGTTGTCCAACAAAATGTTGAACATGGCCCGTTTCTGCAAATTCGGATACCGTTTTCCCGTCCAGTGCGGGTTTTGTCTAATGATTGCCTGTCTCATATTGATTAAAAATTTTTGCAAAGATACGAATATTTTCCGAAATACAATTCGTCAAATATGTATTTTTACCGAAATCTAATTCGTTAAATTTATTTTTTGAACATTTCAGTAATCTAAACGCAAAGACACGGCGGCACAAAGGACAAGAAAAACCTTACTTTGTGTCGTCGTGTTTACCCTGAAAAATTAAACACAAATATAGCCCGTTTTCGGAATAAAAGCAGTACATTTGCGGCAAAAATCAGGCTATGGGAAATCAAGGCACCCGATGGACTCATGGCCGTGTATCCGAATCATGACTCTGGTTGAAATTCTTGATAAAATTGAAATTCTTGGCGCCATTGTCGGCCTGACTTACCTCTGGCTTGAATACAAGGCGAATATCTGGTTGTGGGCGGCAGGCGTAGTGATGCCACTGTTCTACATCTATATTTTTTTTGCGGGCAAGTTCTATGCAAATGCCTGCATCAATGTCTATTACCTGTTTGCCAGCATTTACGGCTGGTTTCAGTGGCGGAAAGGCGCAACGGGCGAAAGTGCAGAGATGCGGATTACGTCGTTGCCCCAGCAACGCCGGCTACCGCTTGCGGGCATCTTTGCAGTCCTGTTTGCATTGATTGTCTGGATCTTACATTCGTTCACCGACAGTCCTGTCCCACTTGGCGACGCTTTCACTACAGCTCTAAGTATCATCGCCATGTATCTGCTTGCGCATAAACATCTCGAACAATGGCTTTTATGGATCGTCGTCAATGCCGTTTCCGCTGTGCTTTATTTCCGACAGGGGCTTTATCCTACCTGCGTGTTGTATGCGATCTATGCAGCGGTTTCAGTAGCCGGTTTTTTCAAGTGGCAAGGGATGATGAAAAATTACCGCGAAAGTCCATAACGAAGACTTATCTTATTTAATTTTCCTTTTCTTTCAATTCCCGGGCTTTTTTCTGCGCTTGTTCGGCTTTTTCCTGCGCCCTCTCCGCTTTCTTATTCGCTCTCTCAGAAGCAGCCTGGCTCTTGATCGCGGTATCTATGATTTTTTTCTTGGATTTCAACTCTTTAAGTTGCTCTTGTTTCACTGTCAGTTCGCTTTGCAGGTCGGTATTTTCCTTATCTGTTTTCAACTTCAGTTTGAGCGTTTTGATTTCCGAAGCGATAATATCAATCTCCTGTTTATACTTGGCGCTTAATACTTTATCGCTAAGTTCGGTTTTGTCCTGAGCGCCGACCGTCATACAAACACTGCTCAGCGCAATTGCCATGAATAATAAAACTAACTTTTTCATTTTCGTACATTTTTAATAAAAGTAATCTGGGGCAAAGGTAACAAAATACAAAATATAGTATTATCTTTGCCGGAAAATAATACAATTGTTTTAATGATATTTATATGATCAAAACTCTTTCTAAATGTTTTAATCTGATAATCAGGCTATCTGTTGTCCTGTATCTGTTAACGGGAATCTATGCATGTTCGTCCGGCTGCAATGACGCCGTCAGTTTCTATGTTTCGCCTGATGGCGACGATGGCGCGACGGGAAGTACGGACGCGCCGTTTCGCACTCCGGAGCGCGCCAGGGATGCGGTGCGGGCATTAAAACAGGCCAACGGACTTCCGCGAGGCGGCATAACCGTATATTTCCGGAAGGGCATCTATCCTGTTGAGCATACCGTCAGCTTTACGGCAGACGACAGCGGAACGGAAAAATCGCCCATTATTTATCGCGCCTGTCCGGATGAAGAAGTACGCTTTACGGGCGGTCGCGCCGTGACAAACTTTGAACCCCTTACCGATCCGGAAGCCCTGTCGAGGATTGCCAAAGTCTATCACCCGCACATTTTTCAGGCAGACCTTAACAGCTTAGGTATCACGGATTATGGAACACTTAAACCGACCGGATTCGGACGGAAGATCGAACCGTCGGCCATGGAGTTGTTTTTCAATGGCCAACCGATGACGCTGGCACGCTACCCAAATGATAATGAATGGATGCACATCGCTTCCGTGCCGCAGACAGGCGATTCCATTTTTGGCGGCGACGAACGTACCGGCCGGGGCGTGCACCGCGGACGATTCGCCTATCAGGAAAACCGTCCTTCCAAATGGCTGAAGAACGACGACATCTGGTTGCAGGGTTTCTGGACCTGGGACTGGGCGGATTCGTATGTAAAAGTAGGGCGGATTGACGCCGCACGGAAAGAATTTATCCTGCAGCCCCCGCATGGAGTGTATGGCTATTCGCCCGAACAACGGTATTATGCCCTGAATATCATGGAAGAATTAGACAGTCCGGGCGAATGGTTTCTTGATCGAAAAAAAGGCATCCTGTATTTCTGGCCGCCTTCGCCCATTGAAGAAGGCGACGCACAGGTTTCGCTGCTCGAAGAACAAATGTTTCATTTTGCCCATACGAAACACTTTCGTTTTGAAGGGTTTATTTTTGAATATACGCGAGGCGACGTTATCAAAACGGATGAAGTAAGCCACACTGTTTTTGCAGGTTGCACCATTCGCAATATCGGCAATAACGCAATTCATGTAAACGGCGGTCATCACTGTGGCGTGACGGATTGCGACCTGTTCAATATCGGTGATAATTGCATTATCCTCAAGGGCGGCGATCGAAAAACGCTTACGCCTGCCTGCCACTATGCCATCAATAACCATATTCATCACTACAGCCGCCTGAACAGGACGTATTGCTGTGCCATCGTTCTTGATGGAGTCGGTAATACAATGGCGCACAATCACATCCACGACGCACCCCACATGGCGGTCTTGTTTCCGGGTAACAATCATATTCTTGAATATAATGAAATCCATCACACTGCCCAGGAAACGGGCGATGTCGGTGCGTTTTATATCGGGCGCGACTGGACGCAGCGGGGGAGCGTTATCCGGTTTAACTATTTCCACGACCTGGCCGGTCCGGGTTTGTACGGAGTTAATGCTGTTTATCTTGATGATTTTGCCTGCGGTACAACGATTTGCGGGAACATATTTTGTCGTGCAGGCCGCGGCGCCTTTGTGGGCGGAGGACATGATAACCTTGTTGAAAACAATGTATTTATAGATTGCGCAGCTTCTATTCATTTAGATGCCAGGGGCGTAAACTGGGCATACATGTATTTCGACACGAACAGGGAACTGTTTGAGAAATTAGAAGAAATGGACTATAAACAACCGCCTTACAGCGAGCAATATCCCGAATTGACGCATATTCTTGACCGAAATCCCGCCCAGCCTCGCGGCAATATATTCCGTTCAAACCTGAGTTATGGCGGGAAATGGCGGGAAATAGAGGATGATGTGGACGAAATGACGATTGAAGATAATTTGATTTTTCGTGAAATTCCCTCTTATGTGAAGATAGATCAATGGGAGTTATATCCTGAAGATGAAAGCCTTCTCGAAAAGATACACTTCCGGAAAATCCCGGTGGACAGCATCGGATTGAAAGTAAGTGCGTATCGGAAAACACTGCCATCGGATTATTGATTAATGTCCTAATTGCTATATAGTTAAAAGAATGGAAATAGCAGCGTTGGTATCAGGAGGTGTGGACAGTTCGGTGGTTGTACATCTGCTGAAAGAGCAGGGATATGAGCCAACGCTTTTCTATATCCGCATCGGAATGGAAGAAAAGGACGGTTACGTCAGTTGCCCTTCGGAAGAAGATATTGAAATCACAACGCTCATTGCCCAAACATACGGATGTCGGTTTGAGATCGTTTCGCTACATGAAGAATATTGGGATAAAGTGGTCAGCTACACCATTGAATCCGTCAAACGCGGCCTGACGCCCAACCCCGACGTGATGTGCAACAAATACATCAAGTTTGGCTGTTTTGAAGACCGCTGGGGAAAAGATTTCGATAAAATCGCAACGGGTCACTATGCCACGACAACCGAAATCGGCGGCAAGACATGGCTTTCGACCGCTCGCGACCCCGTGAAAGATCAGACTGATTTTCTCGGGCAAATCACCAACTTGCAAATTGCCAAACTGATGTTTCCCATTGGTCACCTGATGAAACGTGAAGTGCGGGCAATCGCAGCCGCCCAGCATCTGCCCAGCGCCCGGCGAAAAGACAGTCAAGGCATCTGTTTTCTTGGGAAAATTAATTATAACGACTTTATTGAAAGATATTTAGGACGTATGCCGGGCGATATCATAGAACTCGAAACCGGCAAAATCATTGGCCGGCACAATGGATTTTGGTTCCACACCATTGGCCAGCGCAAAGGTCTGGGACTGAGTGGCGGCCCTTGGTTTGTCATCAAGAAGGATATCGAACAGAATATTATCTATGTGTCAAATGGATATGACCCTGAAACGCAGTATGGTACATCTATTGGGATGCAGGGATTCCATTTCATTACCGAAGATCCCTGGGGCGAGTTCGGCGATGCAAAGGAAATCACTTTCAAAATACGCCATACCCCTGATTTTACAAGGGGATGGCTGACACGACGGGGTGATTTTTACCACATCGAAAGCGAAAAGAAGATTCAGGGTATCGCAGCGGGTCAATTCGCCGTTGTCTATGACAACAACAGCCATCTTTGCATCGGAAGCGGAATGATTGTCTGACTGTCAAAGCAAATGTTGCGCCTTCATTTCCAAATAGCGGTTTATTACATGGATTGACAACTGGTCGGGCGTTGTCAGGAGGGAATAGACGCCATGATGGCGGAGGATCGTCGTGACGTATTGCTTCTCGTAGATAAATTTTTCGGCAACGACTTGCCGGAAATAACCTTCACTGTTCTGCGGATTACGCCGTGCAAAGGCTTTTAATTCAGTGTTTTCAAAGAAAACAGCCAATACGACATGTTGGCGGGCAAGTTGCTGTAAATAATTCAGTTGCCGTTCCATCCCGATGATGTTTGCAAAGTTGGTATAAATGACCAACAGACTGCGCTTGCTGACATGTTTGTCCAGGTGGACGTAAAGCGACGAATAATCGCTTTCGCCAAACGCAGTTTGTTGCCGATAAAGGCTTTCGAGAATGACCTGCATCTGCCCGGTTTGTTTAGATGCAGGAACAAACGTCTCAAAATCAGAAGAAAATGTAATCAACCCCGCTTTATCCTCCTTATGAATGGCCACAAACGACAGCACAAGGGCGGCGTTAATGGCATAATCGAGGAGTGTCATACCGTTGAAAGCTGACTGCATGACGCGCCCTTTATCTATCACGCTATAAATCTGTTGCGAACGCTCATCCTGATAACTGTTTACCATCAGTTGATTCCGGCGGGCGGTGGCTTTCCAGTTGATGACGCGATAGTCATCACCTTTGACGTATTCTTTGATATGTTCAAACTCCGTATGATGTCCGATCCGGCGTATTTGTTTGATACCCAACTCCGTCAGATTGTTTGACATGGCCATCAATTCATACCGGTGCAGCATGAGATACGACGGATAGACTTTGATAACAACAGGCTGCCCGTAAGTAAAACGCCTCTGTACCAACCCGATGTACGTAGAAGCAAACAGACGGATTTGTCCGAAACCGTACTCTCCACGCTTAACAGGACGCAGTTGGTAAACGATTTCCCTGCAACCGCCCGGGGCAATCTTCAACGGGAAAAGAATGTCACGCCGCTGAAAAATGTCCGGTATTTCATCAATTACCTCTATCTGAATGTGATAAGGATAGCTGTTTTTAACAACAAGATGCACCGGATTTTCGTCACCGTTGGAAAAACGCCCGGCACAGGTACGCTCTGCAGAAAGACCGTCTTTCTTTTTCCATAACAGCCAGCCATCGAACGCCGTAAGGACAACAAACGCCCCAATGGCCAACTTCCCCGCCACAAAAAAAACCGGAATTATATAGCCGCAAACTAAAACCAAGATAATCAGCAGATTAACCAAATAGAAGCGGCGAGTCAGATACAGATTCATATCCTGACAGATTGTGATTCATACATGATGGGCAACACGCAGCATCTCCGTCAGCCGCTTCACCCCTTCCGAGGCGCCCGCCTGTATGACCTGTATATCATGACGGTATGCCTTGACTTCCTTTGGATCAATAAGATAGACAGGTCGGCCATCGCGAACATAGTTCAGCAATCCGGCTGCCGGATAGACATTGAGCGAAGTGCCGATAATCACAAAAATATCGCAAGCCTCGACCCATTTGATGGCCGGCTCAATCATCGGGACAGCCTCTCCAAACCAGACGATAAACGGGCGCAACTGGATGCCGTCCGCATCCTTGTCGCCAACGTGCAGGTCGGGTTTGTCGGGCGGAATATCGTAGGATTTTTGAAGGTTATTGACAGGACACGATTTCATCAGTTCGCCGTGAAGATGAATCACATGACTGCTACCGGCGCGTTCGTGCAGGTTGTCCACGTTTTGCGTGACGATAAATACATCGAAATCTTTTTCGAGTGCAGCCAGTCCCCTGTGTCCGTCGTTCGGCTCGACTTTGAGCAGTTCGCGCCGCCGCTGGTTGTAGAAATCAAGCACGAGTTGCGGATTGGCGGCAAAACCTTCAGGCGTAGCGACCTGTTCTACGGGATAATTGTTCCATAAACCGTTGGAATCGCGAAACGTAGCAATTCCGCTCTCGGCGCTCATCCCTGCACCCGTGAGGATGGTCAGTCTTTGTTTCATATTCAGTTTCCGTTTAAATTTTTAACACCCCGAAGGTACGAATTTTTTCGGAATGCACACTTTTTTTCAACCAAAAAATATTTTATTGTATTTGTCTGTATTGCAGATTATTAAATGAATTACCTAAAAAAATAAACACTCCTCCGGCGAAAAAACTTGAAATAAATGCACTTTAAAATGAATTTAAGTATTACATTTGCAAGATTTTTTATGAGAATGAATAAAATAAGTTACGCGCTCGGATTGAGCATTGGCAATAATTTCCGTACTTCGGGCATTAAAGACGTTGATACGGCGGATTTTATGCGGGGTATGCAGGACGTATTTTCCGGCAAGCAACCTGAAATCAGTTATGAAGAGGCCAAAACGATTATTAATGAATACTTTGCGGCGTTACAGGCTGAAAAGTCGGAACTTAACAAACAGGCAGGGGAAGAATTTCTGAAGATAAACAGGCTGAAAGCCGGCGTCATTGAACTGCCGGACGGATTGCAGTATGAAGTATTAAAGAAAGGATCGGGAAACAAACCGAAAATCTCGGACAAAGTGAAGTGCCATTATCACGGAACGCTTATCAATGGGACGGTATTTGACAGTTCCATACAACGCGGCAAGCCGGCCGTTTTCGGCGTTTCACAAGTGATTGCCGGCTGGACGGAAGCGCTGCAGCGAATGGAAGTCGGTGCGAAATGGCGATTGTTCATCCCGCCGGAACTGGCCTACGGCAAGCGTGGCGCAGGCGAAATGATTGGGCCGGACAGCACGTTGATTTTCGACGTGGAATTATTAGAAATTATATGATAAGATAAAATATTAATGTTTATAAATTAGATAACGATGAAAAAAATTAGTGTATTAGTAACAGTATCCATTATGGCGATTTCAATGATTACTTCGTGTAACCATATCTCCACAAATGTAAGTTTGAAAACAGGCGCAGATAGTGCAAAGTATGCAATCGGCGTAAATTATGGTGCAGGTTTGAGAACAGGCTTGGCACAAGATCAATATCTGGGCGACGATAATCCGGAAGCCTTGATAGCAGGATTTTTAACCGCTCTTAAGGGCGATTCCAACGCATTAAAATTACAGCCGGAAGAAGCTCAGAGGTTTTTGCAGACGTACTTTATGAATGCACAGGCGAAAGAAGCCGAAAGTACGAAAGCAGAAGGCGATGCATTTTTGGCGGGCAACAAAGGGAAAGATGGTATTATCACAACCGAAAGCGGTTTGCAGTACAAAGTGATAACCGAAGGTAGCGGCGTAAAACCGACAGCCGAAGACACGGTAAAAGTGCATTACACCGGTAAATTGCTGGACGGCACGGAATTTGACAGTTCCGTAACACGTGGCGAACCGTTTACAACTGCTGCCAATCGGGTGATTGCGGGTTGGACGGAAGTGCTGCAACTGATGCCGGTCGGTTCCAAATATGAAGTTTGGATTCCGTCGGAACTCGGTTACGGACCACAAGGCGCAGGACAGATGATTAAGCCGAACAGCGTCCTTAACTTTGAAATCGAATTACTTGATGTAATTAAAAAGAAATAGTTTTTATTAGTTAAACTCATCAAAAAGCGGCAATGGCGCATGGTGTCGTTGCCGCTTTTTTTAAAAACAGACAAAATGAAAATTATTCAAAAGACAGGCATCGGAATCACGGTATGCACTATCGCCGCATTAATGGCCTGCAATTCAACTAAAAACGCGGCAACGAATGGACAGTCGTATGTCCTGAACGGCGCCGCCGATTCAGCATGTTATGCCATAGGGATCAGTTATGGCAACGGATTGAAAGAACAGATGAAAGTATTTCCGGGCGGTGGCGTCAATCTGGATGCGCTGGCCGAAGGCTTTCTGAAAGCCATCCGGAGCGATTCGCTGGCGTTGCTTTTAACGCCGGAAGAAGCACAGGCCTATATCCAGGCGTATATTATGGGCATCCAGGTGAAAGAAGCAATGGCTGAAAAAGAAAAAGGCGAACAATTCTTAGCGGCTAACAAAACACAGGAAGGCGTCATCACGACCGAAAGCGGCCTGCAATATAAAATCATCAAACAGGGCGAAGGCGAAATTCCTACGGCTGAAGACCAGGTTAAAGTGCATTACACCGGTAAATTGCTGGATGGCACTACCTTCGACAGTTCCGTGCAGCGTGGTGAGCCTGCCGTTTTTGGCGTGAAGCAAGTCATTCCGGGCTGGACGGAAGTGCTCCAACTGATGCCGGTCGGTTCCAAATATGAAGTTTGGATTCCGTCGGAACTGGGCTACGGAACGCAAGGCGCAGGACAAATGATTAAACCGAACAATGTCCTTAATTTTGAAGTAGAACTGCTTGAGATAGTAAAATAATCATTCCCAAATAAATAATTAAAATCGGCAACTGAATTGCATCCAGTCGCCGATTTTTTTTTCACAAACAAGGCGCTTGTTTCAAAAAAATGTCGTACTTTTGGGACAAAATTCATCTATTTGAAAAGAAAAATGGAGAAAATGGAGAAAATTGACAAATTAGACCGGCAAATTTTAGGAATTATCTCAAAAAATGCGCGGATGCCGTTCAAGGATGTTGCGGAGGCGTGCGGTGTGTCGCGCGCCGCTATTCACCAACGGGTGCAACGGCTAATGGATATGGACGTTATTCTTGGTTCAGGTTATCATATCAACCCCAAAATACTGGGCTATAACACGTGCACGTACATCGGCGTCAAGTTGGAGCGTGGTTCCATGTATAAGGAAGTAGTCCCTGAGTTGGAAAAAATTGAAGAAATCACAGAAATCAATTTCACAACAGGGCCATACTCCATGATGATCAAGCTATATGCGCGTGATAATGAACACCTTATGGAGTTACTCAATGGGAAAATCCAGGAAATCCAGGGAGTTACTGAAACGGAAACCATGATTTCGTTACGGGAAAGTTTACGGCGCGAAATCCCCTTTACTTTATAACAATCACATAAAAACAACTAATGGAATACAGGCATCTTGGAAAAACGGGATTGAAGTTGTCGAACCTCAGCTTCGGCGCCTCGTCACTGGGCGGGGTTTTTCATTCGCTGAAGGAAGAAGACGGCATTCGCGCGGTTCATACGGCGGTCGAAAATGGCATTAATTTCATTGACGTATCACCCTATTATGGCCATCTGAAGGCAGAAACCGTATTGGGTAAAGCATTGAAAGACATAGAACGAAATCGTTATTATCTCTCGACCAAAGTAGGACGGTATGGCCATAATGGCGTTAATACCTGGGATTATTCGGGGCGCATGGCCAGAGAAAGCGTGTTTAAAAGCATGGAACGGCTGCATGTGGACTATCTTGATATTATTAACGTACACGACATCGAATTTGCTGATCTGGTACAGGTATGCGATGAAACCTTGCCGGCGCTCGTAGAATTGCGCGAACAGGGCATTGTCGGACACGTAGGCATTACGAACCTGACGCTTCACCATTTCCGATACGTTATAGACCATGTACCGGACGGGACGGTTGAGAGTATCCTCTCATTCTGTCATTATTGTCTGAATGACGACGCTCTGACGGACTATCTTGACTATTTTGAATCGAAAGGCATTGGCGTGATAAATGCGTCGCCGTTTTCAATGGGACTGCTGACGGAACGAGGCGCTCCGACATGGCACCCTGCACCACAACCGCTTCAGGATGTGTGCAAAAAAGCCGCCGCCTATTGCAAATCACAAGGTAAATCCATTGAACAGTTGGCCGTGAAATATGCCGTCAGCAATCCACGAATCACAACAACGCTGTTCAGTACAACGCGCCCGGAAGCCGTCCTGCACAATATTGAATGGGCGGAAGCGCCATTCGACGAAGCCTTGTATCACAACGTGCAAAAAATCCTTGAGTCGCGCTTCAGGGATACATGGCTAAACAGTTGAAAATTATCTTTTCTCTCTCATCTCAAAAACAAGCTCGCCGCCTTTCATTATGTCCTTGTAGTCTATAAAGAGCTTGTCATAAGGCTTGCCATTGAAACTTACAGAACTAATCAGTACGTTTTCTTGACTGTTATTCAGCGTTTTAATGGTAAACGTCTTACCGTTGCCGACCTTTATTGTTGCCTCGTCCATAATCGGGCTACCGAA